>CAZLMI010000154.1:528-2515 GCA_964560865.1 Microcaldota archaeon | reverse complement strand
TTCCCATTCGGCTTCAGTAGGCAGGCGATATTTTTCGGTCTTTTCCCACTCATTCAATACTTGTATAAATTCTATGCATTGATTCCAGGAAACCGTGTCCACAGGGTAATTCTTACCTAAGTCCGGGAAGGAAGAAGGATTAAATCCAACAAGCTTCTCCCACTGTCCCTGAGTCACTTCGGTGATACCCATATAAAAACTTTTTGAAATGGTCACCTTGTGTTGAGTTTCATTCCACTGCCGGCCTTCTTCAGATTCAGGACTTCCCATACTAAAACTGCCGGCAGGGATAAGCACAAACTGCATGCCGAGCGTGTTGGTAAAAATTGCAGTTTCCCCCCATCCGTTTGAATTTAAAAAATAAAAAAATAAAACAAGAAAAGATGGGACCAAAATTTTATGATTAGGTTTCATGAAGATTTTCCATTGTCTTGTTAAACCGTCAGTGTGGTAAAACCCTATCACACTATTATTTCAGACTTCAATGATGAAATTCTTAAAAAATGACTTTATCAGTTGAAAAATCAGGTATAGATGATATTAATTCATATTCGATAAAAAAAGGAGCATGGTGATGAAACCCAAAGAAAATCCTGAGCCCAAAATACCAACGACAAAAACCAATACCAATAAAAAGAAATTATTGGAAATTACAGAAAATGAAAAAAAAATTGATATGTCTCTTCTCAAAAAGAATGAATTCGCAATGATTCTCATCGGAGCACTGTTATTGACCCTTATTGTTTTTTTCTTTTTTTTCAGGACTTCCGATCCTGTTTCCCAGCCCGTTTCACCCGCAGATCAGATCGGCTCATTGCCTCCTGAGATAGAAAATAGAATGGAAAAATTGGAGCAGGCGCTTCTTGATCAGGAAAAATCAGATTCATCCGAATCGGGTGGGAAAAATAAGGAGAAAATGGGAATCCATCCACTGGACGAAAGGGTTTCAAGGCTGGAAACTGCATTTTCGGTAAAGATGGAATCAATGATTGAAAGAATGGGGAAAATTGAAAAACAGATTGCTCAATTGGCATTAAAGCAGGATGCCACTCCGAATGCTGCAGAAGCAAAGCCTGAACCCGCGGCTGCCGCTTCTGAGAAAAAGATTGTAAAAAAAGAGAAAAAAGAATCTATTTTTCATACTGTACAAAAAGGAGAAACTCTATTCAGCATCAGCAAAAAATATAATACAAGCGTTGAAGCCCTTAAAAAATTGAATAATCTTCCAGCCAATGCTGCTATTTTTCCGGGAAATAATATTCTGGTTAAGTGAGGATTGCGGATGGGACCGGAATCCAGACATTGCATGTCCATATTTTGAGGGTTTGCTTAATGTATCGGACTTATTGTTTCTCTTTGCCGGCTCGAAAAGATTCGGAATGGATGGCGTTCAAAGGCGTTATCCCTTGTGACTTAAGGATATTTAAAAAAAAAGAAAAACAAACCAATGATTATTTATAAGAGGTATGATGTTTGCTTATGCGTGTCCTAAGACCATGCTTTAAATATTCATGGTCTTATAAGCCGGAACAGAAGAAGTCAACTCATTAAAGACATTTGAAAAGGAGAACAAATGCAAGAGGGACAATACTCACCCATGGCAGCAGCGCTCACCCTGGAAGATGATGAGCCTCCCAGTAGTAGCTTTGTCGCTGTAACCCATCCCAAGGCAGCAATTGCCGAAGCTTACCCGATTTTTTTTAAAAACAATATCCCGCCTGCAAAAATGCAGCTCAGTCAGAGAAGCTCCAAAACCAGTTCTAAAACCAAGGCTTTTCGTCGTCGATTGTATCCTTTGGTTTCAGATAAGGAATGGAATGATTGGCAATGGCAGGTCAGCAATCGCATTCGAACCTATGAAAAACTGAGTCGAATATTAACTTTGTCACCTGATGAGACACTGGTTAGCAGCGGGACTCAGCTGCCTTTGAGCATTACGCCCTATTACCTAAGTCTTGTTTCGGTGGATGATCCTGATCAACCCATG
>CAZLMI010000154.1:0-518 GCA_964560865.1 Microcaldota archaeon | reverse complement strand
TTCATGAATGGATTAAAATGCCCTGTGAGTCTGATGATCCATTGGGAGAAGACCATCAGAGTCCGGTGCCGGGACTTGTTCATCGTTATCCGGACAGGGTTTTGTTCCTTCTTCTGGATTTTTGTTCCACTTATTGCCGGTATTGCACACGCTCAAGAGTCGTCGGACATGGAAATATTCATGCCGGACGGACAAGGTGGGAAAAAGCCATTGACTATATCGCCAGAACACCTTCAATCAGGGATGTACTGTTGTCCGGAGGCGATCCTCTGACCCTGAGTGATGACCGGCTGGAATGGGTTTTGTCCAGACTTCGCCGTATCCCTCATGTGGAAATCATCCGTATCGGGACCAAAGTCACGACGGTTTTGCCCCAGAGAATTACGCCCAAACTGGTTAAGATGCTCAAACGTTACCATCCGCTGTGGATGAGCCTTCATTTTGTCCATCCGGATGAATGTACACCTGAAACCATCAAAGCCTGCACCATGCTTGCCGATGCAGGTATCCCCCTGGGA
>CAZLMI010000153.1:264-2527 GCA_964560865.1 Microcaldota archaeon | reverse complement strand
ATACGTCTTCGTTTTTGTTCTTGGGAACAAGCACGCGGACATTTTTTCCAAGTATTTCTTTGGCACTGTAACCATACAAAAGCTCTGCACCATGATTCCAACTCGTAATATTCCCATTGAAATCTTTGGTATATATTGCCTCCTGGCTCGAATCAACTATGGAACTAAAAAGTTTTATCCGGGATTCCATGCTCTTGCGGCTGCTGATATCCCGTGCAATGCTCAACACTGCCTTGTTTCCGGCATAATTAATGATTTTGGAATGGACTTCCACTGGAATTTCTTTTCCGTTTTTTGCAATATGCGCGCTCTCAAAAATCAATTCACCCTTCCTGTCAAGGTCCTCGATTCTTTGACCCACCAATTTTCCAAATTTTGGCGAATCGATTTTTTTTGGTCCCAAAGCAAGCAATTCTTCCCTAGTATATCCTAAATTTTCAGTTGCCCCCTTATTTACTTCAAGAAAATGACCCTCCATATCATGAATAAAAATACTGTCGCTTATGCTGTCGAAAAGATCGGCATATTTATGTTCTGCTTCTTCTTTTGCCACTTTTAATTCTCCAAGACCAATATCAGATTTTGCGATTCCAACACGCAAAACTGCCAGTTTTACACTTGCCAATACTCTCGTAAGGGAGGAATTCAAATCACGTATTTCATCCACATCGGTTTTTTGAAGCTGTGTGTCCAGCTTCCCCCGGCTGATTTCATCCACATCCACGGTTAATCTTTTTATTGGCGACACAATGGACCTGCTTAAACCAACGGTAAATAGGATATTCAATAAAAGAATAACTCCGCCCAGGTAGATAATTTTCTCTTGCAATTCTATAACCGGCTTATGCACTTCCGAAGTATCAATCTTAACTACCAGCCCTATTTTTTCTATGGGAAGGTATTCTGAAATTGCGTGTACTTCGACCCCACGGTAGTCTAAAACATTCTCAAATATAGTTTCATTGCCTGTCAGTGCAGATTTCATTGGAATGGCAAGCTTACCGGAATTGAGACCTGTAGATGTGCTTATAGTGGAATTGGTAAATGGCCAGATAATCTCTTTGCCTTTCTGGAATGCTATCAAAATTTCACCAGTCTTACCCAAGCCGGTTTTTTCAAGAAGTATGGGTTCAAGTGTTCCCAGATCCATTTCACCAACAACAACGCCTATCAGTTCTTTGTTCCCGGTCTGGTGTTTAACCGGAGCAGACGCCACCAGGACATATTTGCTGAACTCAAAACTGTAATCAATGCTAACAAAGGATGCGTTTTCACGTCCACTCAAAAAATATGCATTCGTACTCTTGTCAAGCCCAATCTCGCTTTTTGAAGAAGATGCCACCACAGTCCCATTAGCATCAATCGCTGAAACCTTAAGCAGCCCCCTAATTACTGGCAATTTGGCCGTAGTAAGATGGGTGCTTAGTTTTTCTGAATTGCATTCGCTCGAGTTCTGGCTAATGGAAACCAAACAGCTTTTGATAGTGCCATCTGTTGAAAAATCAGCTATCCGGTTTACCTGCGACTCAATAAAAGAATGAATTTGAATTGCCTTCGACCGTCCGGTATCAAACAGGTGCGCCCTCAATTCTTCATTATAGGTTTTATCAAAATTGTTAAATGCTACAAACATCAGGAATACCATTCCTATAAAGAACATTAACATAAAACTTATTGTCAATTTCGTCTGGATTTTCATTTTTTATAAACACCTTTAGTTTGTTTTTATTCCGTGCCCGATAAAACCAGGCTACTTCCGGCCAGGATAAAAAGTATGCTGGTATGGAATGCCATTGCAGTACTGACCCCGGTTGCAGAATAGTATAATAATTGGATATTTATCAGATATCCGACAGTTGCAACCACCCCGATAAATGCAATAATAATCCCGGACCAAAAGACGGGTTTGCGCATTTGACCAGCATAGTAAAAATCAAAAAATCCGGCAGCTGCAACCAATACAAAACCAAGCATTGTCCCTATTGATGGCCTTCCCGGAACAGTTGTTTTAATCGCATCCGGACTTTCCTTAACAAACAGGTCCTCAATTCCGGTATCAATGCTCACTAAAACAGAAGCCAGCAGAGAAAACATCAATAAAAGTATGATTAATGCACTTGTTGAGATTAGCATTTCAACGACCCCGCTCCGGTTTTCAAGAGAAAGAGAAAACAGCAACAAACCAGTAAAGAAAAATGCGAGTGAAGTAGAAAACTTCATGGTCACCCAGATTGGAAGAATATTTGTAAGAGATGGAATGTCA
>CAZLMI010000153.1:0-254 GCA_964560865.1 Microcaldota archaeon | reverse complement strand
GTCTGCCAGTTCACTGCTAAACTTTTTAGTTTCTTCTTCAGACAAAACACCCTGCATAAATAACGTCTCTACATAACGAATAAGGATTCTGCTGGAAGTCCCGCTGCTTGCCTTGAGATCATCGAATTCTTTCCCTCCTATAGGGCCGAGATATCTGATAAACACCTCTTTCAGTCTTCTTTCTGTATCTTCACCTGAAGAAAACAGCAGTTTTATTGGTTTGACATTCTTTACTGGAATCATAGGTATGGTAA
>CAZLMI010000152.1:0-2539 GCA_964560865.1 Microcaldota archaeon | reverse complement strand
TCTTTCTTTTGAAACAACAAAGAAGCCAAGGGCTTTAGCCCTTGGTCATTCACTTGTCGTCCTGTCATATCCGCCACCCGTTTATTCTTTGAATACGATTATTTTAAAAAAAGAACTTGCCAACCACGTCTTTACTTTTTTACCTCATATATTGTTTCCAATGTTAATGCACAGTAATCCATTCCAGTTTTCTATCTAGCTTCTCTTTTTTTACATCCTCAACTGAAAGCCATCTGAATCCTGAAAATTCTTTTGCCAGTGTTATTCGTGTGTTTCGTGCCATTATTTTAAATACAAGGCACGGAATCCATACTTTCTTTTTTCTTGAGCCTGCGTTGTGCCTGGCTTCAAATACAATCTCTCCAATTTCTCCGTCAATTCCAGTTTGTCTTCTAAATTCATGCGTCAGCTGTGTCACCGGGTCTTCCCCATAGTTAAGTGTGCATGGCATTTCCAGCCGTTCGTTGCCATTTGCGTCCAATCTCTTTAGAAAAAGTATGCGTTCTCCGTCCTTTAGCATGCCACAGATTAAAGCTTTTGGCACTTTTTTTTCTTTGAGCAATCGTGCATTGGACATGAGTTTATCTTAAGTTCAGAATAGTTAAGAACGGGATTGTTATTTGAGAATATTTGTCTTTCTGTTTTTTCCAGCAGGTAGTTCAATTTTTTTACTCACTCAGCAGTTTCTGTGCTTTTCCCACTGCAGTTTCAAGCTGTGCGGTTTCTTTTGCACTGAGTTTTTTTGCACGTGCATCCAGTTTTTTAGCAACAGTGCCAACACCAGCAACAACACCAGCAACAGCACCAACACCAGCAACAGCACCAGCAACAGCACCAACAACACCAGCACCAGCAACAACAACACCGGCACCAGTAACAACAGCAACAACACCGGCACCAGTACCAACACTAGCAACAGCGCCAACAACCATTTCTCTTCTTTTGTTTCGTTTCAAAATTCCTTGTTCAGCAATTTCTCTTAGTCCTTCAAGCTGTTGGGTAATGTCATTCGTTCCAACGGGTGCCGTCCTGTATGGTCCAGTTCCCCCTTCAACTTTTTCAAGAGCCACAGTTTCAACTGCTTCAAAAACTCCTTTTCTTACTAATAGTTTTCGCCATTCATGTCTTTTTTCAGCAGTTCCGGCATTCCTTCTCAATCCTTCCAGTGCAACTGCTGTTCCTGGACTTTTAAAATGATTAATGGCATCAAGAGCAGTCTTGAATCTCTGCCCTCTAGTGAATTTTGGCTGTTCTGCTTTCTGCATTATTCCTTCATTTCGTCTAACAAGTGCTCCTGTCATAAATACACAATAATATACTGATTGAAACAGTTTAAAAATGGTGTTTTTTGCCCTACAGCCCGCACATTCTACGCTTCCAAAACATATTTAAATATTTCTTTAGTATCACATACAGGTAACAATATTGTTACTTTGGTGTGATGATGGCATTAAATCTATATCAAATCAAAGAAATGGCACTCAAAAGCAGACGTGCAGTTTATTCAGTTCAACAACTTGCTAATCTAATCGGGAAACCAAAATCAATTGCCAAGGTGTATCTTTCAAGACTGGTAAAAAAAGGACTTGCCAAACGTCTTTTAAGAGGTCGTATTACTTTTGTTGATGATGATTATATTATTGCAACTCAGCTTCTTGAACCCTCTTACATATCGTTACATTCCGCACTTCTTTTCCATGGCCTGATTCAGCAAGTACCAAAGAATACTGATTGCGTCACTCCCAAAAACAGCAGAAATTATAGGGCGCACGGCATTAATTACCACAAAATTCCGTCGTCATTTTTTTATGGTTATGAAAAATACCAAAAAGCTGGCAGTTATATATTTGTTGCAGACCCAGAAAAAGCAATTATCGATGGCATTTATCTACATCTTATTCCAATCAACATGATTAGGGATATTTTAAATAAATTAAATAGAGATAAACTAAATAAGTACATTTTGCGTTTCAAAGGAAAAGGACAAAAAAGACTAAAGGCGATTTGTTATGATTGATACAGAACATCTTGTAAAGATTGCAAAATTGAACAATCTTCGTCCATGGCAGCAGGAAAAACACTATATTCAAACAATCGTATTGGTTGCACTTTCTGAATATCCGCTAGTTTTTAAGGGGGGCACATATCTGTGGTTTTTCCATAATTTAGATCGATTTTCAGAAGACCTTGATTTTACTGCTGCCGGAGAATTGCCCAGAAACCTGGGTGAAATTGTCTCCGAGTCATTGAAAATGTTTGGTGTGGAAAACAGCATTAAGGAAATTAACAATACTGAAAATTCATTGTCATTTAGGATAAGTGCAAAAGGACCTTTGAATACTTCTGAAAAGGATTTATGCCATGTATATGTTGAAATCAGTAAAAGAGAAAAGGTTCTCCAACAATCTCTTTCTTTTAAACTTGCATTTGATGCTTATGGGCTTCCGGTCAAGATAATTCAGGGTATGTCTATAACTGAAGTGGCAGCAGAAAAAATGCGTGCAGTTGTAACCCGGGAAAAAGCCAGGGATTTGTACGA
>CAZLMI010000151.1:0-2545 GCA_964560865.1 Microcaldota archaeon | reverse complement strand
AATATGATGCTCCAACTGACCCGAATGTGCTAAAAATCCTTGAACAAAACATAAAAGGAGAGCAATGTGCAATCGATGTGTACTCGAAGATTCTTCAAAAACTGAAAACCACTTCAGACGCAATCAGTTCCAACATGATAAGAAAAATCATGGAAGATGAAGTAAAGCATGAGCAGGATCTTGAGGATCTGAAAGAGGACATCGACCTGATAAAATAATCCTTTTTTTATTTTTTAATTTTGCATATTTTTAATTCCATTCTTTATGAATTCTTGTTCTTGGGTTTTGTGGGACCGGTAACTACCATATCCTTTTTCGATATCACTATCGGTTTTTGCATTATATCTATTGGTTTCATCTTGCTCAGATAGAGCCACAAAGTCGAAACCCTTATTGCAT
The DNA here is from genome assembly GCA_964560865.1 of Microcaldota archaeon. Lineage (GTDB taxonomy): Archaea > Micrarchaeota > Micrarchaeia > Anstonellales > Bilamarchaeaceae > CAZLMI01. The sequence continues at coordinate 2,146 of CAZLMI010000151.1, read as the reverse complement.
TCCAGAAGAAAAATACTGAAATAAGGCCAAAAACAATCGAGAACCAGTTGAATATTCTTGGAAGGCCAAGGAAATCTATAATGATATAGAAATTTGCAAAAAGCACAAGAAGAACCGACCCAAGAATTATGCTTTGCAGGATGGAACCTTTTTTGGTTGCCGGGGCGGTATGGGTGAAAATCATCGATAATGCTCCCAGAAGCTTTTTCATGGACAGTAACAGTCTCGTCAATGGATACAGGAAAATAATTACAAGTATCGCAAGCAGAATCATGTTTGCGCCAATGGCGTATCCTGCCAGATGAACCTGAAACTGAAGATAGCTCCGTGCACCGATATAAAATATTGAAATTCCCAATACCAGAATTATATCAAATATGCTGTTTTTCAATTCGTTAATCAAAAGATTGTAGAAATATCCTTTTGGTTCGAAAGCACTGACTACGTTGAGAAAATAATTTGATGAATTTTTGAGTGTGGATAGGAGCTTTGCCGGAAGGTGGGATTTGAGCCAGGAATGCACCTGATCACTTCTATGAACCAATAAAGAGCAGAATATCGAGGTTATAAGTACACTTAGGGAAGCGATATTCACAAGATTAATCTGGGTGAGACCTACACTTTCAGTTGCTATAAGCAATGAGAATTCACCCAATGGGATCATTGCAAGTCCGGCAAAGACTGACGAGCGGCCGTTTGTGGTAATCAGGTAAAACGCGAATGTTGTGACCAGCATAATCGTTAACATGAAACTTCCGATAAGTATCAGTGTCAAATCAAAAGACGTCATCAGGGCAACCGGACTTATCAGCATTCCAACAGACAGGAAAAAAAACGAGGAAAATACCTGGCTAAAAGGTCTTATTGAATTTTCAAAATCGTGGCTGTTCGGCAATCCTGCAATTATGCTTCCTGCAAGGAATGCACCTATTGCCGGGGTGAGCCCAAGCAAAGAAGCCATTGCACTGAGGCCTATTCCCAAGGTGAATGAAAATAGTATTCGGGTGTCCTCGGCCTGATAGCGCAACAAAATCACTGAAAGTTTCCGCAGAATTCTCAGGAGTATTATGTATACAAAACCAAGTATTGTAAGCGATATTATCGCAGCCACCAGGAAGTCCTCATCAATATATAATCCGGATTTCAGATTGGAAAAAAACGTAAGCATGAAAACTGCAAATATATCCTCTATAATAAGCATGGCGACAAGCACCGGAACCTCCTTGCGGTCTATCAGTTTTTTTTGCTCAAGTATTTTCATGATAATTGCAGTACTGCTGATGGAAAATATCGAACCAATGAAAAGCGAGGTTATCGGGTCAAAACCCATCAGAAGCGCTATCTCATGCATGGTTGTAAATGTCAGGAAAACCAGCATCATGCTGCTCAGGATAGCACGTATGCCTGTTGAAAGCAATTTGGTTATGGAAAATTCCACTCCAATCATGAAAAGCAGGAGTACCGAACCAATCTGGGAAAAAACCTCGATTGTAGGTAGGTCTATGATACGCAAAACATTCGGTCCAAGCAGCATGCCCGTAATCAGAAGACCTGCTACTGGTGGAAGTTTTAGCCGTACTGATAATACTCCGGCAATGACTGCAAATAGCAATACCAGTCCCAAATCGAATATTACGGTGCTTTCCATTGATAGCATCTTTAATTTAACATCTTTAAAACTTTCTTTTAACTAATCGAAAATATCATCAAGCCAGAATGCCGGCGTTTTATAGAATGCTGTCATGATCTCTCCTAAAAAATGCGGGTTTTTGGGTGCATACCCACAATCGAATGGTTTTTAACTTTTGATTTTGTTAATGGGTACATGGTATCAACAGAAAGCAGCTTTCTGATTTTTGGCAGCATCCTCATAATCGGTTATCTTGGGGAGCTGTTGTCAAAAAGATTTGCCGTGCCCAGTGCGTTGCTTCTTCTGTTAATCGGTTTTTCTCTTAGGTTAAGTGGGTATGTGGATGTTTCCGCTCTTGTTTCAATCCAGGACCTGTTTGGATCGCTTGCACTGATAGTCCTTTTATTTGATGGCGGTCTTTCCTTAAATCTTTACGAGATAGTATTCAAGAGCGGAAGGGTTTTATCAAATGCGATTTTAACTACAATTCTTGGAATCGCCGGATGTGTCCTGTTG
>CAZLMI010000150.1:0-2587 GCA_964560865.1 Microcaldota archaeon | reverse complement strand
AAAAGTTTATCTTCGATGGTCTGATGGCAGGCATTCGAAGGACAAACTTGCTTAAGCTCGATATTCCGGTGCCTAATGGAAACAGAATATTTGCAAAATGCGAATTTGAACAATTAACGGGAAGCCATTATGACCGGGTATACCCATTTTTGGTAAAAATCCTTTTGGAGGGCGGATTTACTCCTGAGAAGTACGGCCTGGTTGAAACCTCTTCAGGAAATGCAAGCATATCATTTGCCAGGGCGTGCAATGCATTTGGTTATGAAAGCTGGGCAGTTCTCCCTAGGTCAGAAGAAATTTCAGCGGCAAGAATCAAACTCACTTCAGATGAAGGAACGCATATTGTCCATCCAAATCCCTTAGTTGATGGCTACGGGCTTCCGGGTATTGCAAAAAGAATGCTTAGACTTATACGTGAAAGCAGGGATTGGAAAAAGCCATTGTGGAGCCCGGATCATTCAAGGGTGCACGATTCCATCGAATCAATCCTGTCTTTGGCGCAGGAAATTGCAGATGAACTTGATAGTATTGATTTTTTTGTAGGTATTCCGGGTAATGGGACCACGCTTTATGGTGTTGGTGTGCCACTGAAGTCTGCTTTTCACGGAATGCAGGTTGTTGCAGTTGAGCCATATTCAAATCCGGGTTTGTTCCTGCTTATGCATCCTGAAATGAAAAATATTTATATGGCAAAAGGTGATCTTCCTGAAATCGCTCCAAGTCCAGACAGTATCCATGAATATAAAATAAGAATGCCTGGAAGCGGTTGTTATGGTCTTGCTGATATCTTTCCGCACATAGTCGCATCCGTTCCATTTGTTGATTCGATTCGCCAGATTGATGATAAAAATGCTGAATGGGAAAAGCCAATGCATGCGGGTAAGTCGGTAAACGACCTGCTTCTTGAAGCGCATGGATTTAAAGTGGGCAGCACATCTGCAGCTTCGCTTATGGTTGCTCTTGAGATTGCGGAACGCGTGCACGATAAAACTATCGTTATGATATTTTATGATAAGCTGGAGGGCAGATACTGATGGTCTCTGTTTTTTATTCTATCGTCCCAATATCTCAGTATGCCCTCATGGTCTAGCCTGGATAGGATACCAGCTTCCGGAGCTGATTGCCTGGGTTCGAATTGAGTCCTGAGTTTTGTTTTGATGATTTTGCGTCTTGACTATGCAAGACCGAAGATACTAAACTCAAGACCGCGAATTTCCCAGTGAGGGCGCTTATTTCTTTAATTGGCTGTCAAAAAAATCCATTGTTTTTCTGAATTCCGCTCCAGACTCATCCAACTGGTAGCCGTGGCCACCATTATTAATTATCAGTTCTGCATAAACTCCTGATTTTTGGAGTTCGTAATAAAATATTTTACTCTGTTCCGTAGGAACGATGTTATCGCTAGTACCATGGATTATAAGGAAAGGCGGATCTTCAGGTGTTATATATATTACTGGGTTGGCAGCATTTGCTTTATCATGATTTTGGATTATTGGGCCGCCTATAAGTTGTGTCGCTGCTCGATAATATTCATAGTAATCTGCGCCAGTTTTTGTAATATTTTCAACCGCAATCATATCCACCGGGCCGAACCACTCTGCAACTGCCTGCACCCTGTCGGAATACTCGCTCAGTTTGGGATTATCACCAAACCACAATCCCCCGGAAGTTCCTGCAAGTGCCGCCAAATGGCCACCTGCTGAATCACCAAACACGCCTATTCTATTTGGGTCTATATTGTAAATATTCGCGTTTGCCCTTAACCATCTTATGGCGGCTTTGACGTCGTGTATTTGTGCCGGGAATTTACTGATGCCACTTAGTCTGTAATTTATGCATGCTACAACATATTTTCTTTGTGCTATTGCATTTCCGGGGCAGTTTTCTTTATTACCCTGCATCCACCCGCCACCATGTATGAATATTATCAAAGGGGAATTATTCGTTTTATTATTTGGTAAATATATATCAAGAAGAAGGGATTTTCCATTCACTTGTGCATACTCAATATTCATTAAACTGGTAATATTTTGTGATACATTCATACTTCTATTGTCGTTTGTTTCATGCATGGGTTTTACTGTAACGTATAACCAAATCATGGTTAGTGCCAGTATACTAATGGATATAAGTAATATTGTTTCTAATTTACGTTCCATACATTATATCATCCTGCGGATGCCTGTATAACGGCTGTTTCATTCTCTTTTGATCCAGAGTATGTCCTATCATCCCGATTGTTCTTGCAAGTACGAATATTCCGTTCAAGGCACCCAGTTCCAGTATTTCAGTAATTTCTTCCTTTTTGAATTCCTTGCAGCTTGCCATCAAATCCACGAACAATATTCCAATACATCCATCCACGTTCAATATCAGATTATTGGCTTTTTGTAGTGTATATTTTTCAACCTCAAGCGCATAATCAAGATACGTGGTACTCGGGAAATTCTTTTTTGCATATCTCTTGAGCAGTTCAACACGTTTATCGGGATTCTTTGCACTTTTTATTCTATGGCCTATTCCGGATACTCGCTTGCCTTCTTTTTTCATTCCTTCTACAAACTCTTCGGGAGTTAATTTTTTATCG
>CAZLMI010000149.1:0-2593 GCA_964560865.1 Microcaldota archaeon | reverse complement strand
CCCATTCATTTGTCGGGCCTTCCAGGGTATCAAAACGCGGTCCGATTGTTTCTGCATCCTTCCAAGTGAGGAAGGTACTAAGTACTCTTCGTGAGTTTCCGATTTCTTTGAGTATCCGTCTTGCTTTATCAGCCTGATCCTTTGCATTTTGTCGGTCTCTTTTGTCTTCATCATCTATCATGGCTGTTTCATGAACTACATTATCCGATATTCTCTGGACTGTCGGGGATTCAGTTTCCCTGTTTATTTTTCCAGTGTGTATATCATGGGCCAAATGCGTGCCTCCGCATTTATGATGTCCTTCCGATATGATCAGTCCGTCTTTACTTACATGTACGGTGATATTTCCTTTCACTATAACAATTCCCGCAGTAGTTTCATGTATCTGCGAAACTGCAAAATGGGTTCGGAGTCCTCTGGCCCATCGTCTGGCATCTACGCATCCTTTGGTTGCCACACGGTAACCACCTTCAGATACTGTCGGTCTTCCATTAAATTTGGTTTCCATTTCACGAATCAAGTCCTGGTTCATTTGATTTCCTGCAAGCCAGTATGCTTTTAATGCCTTTTTTGTTTCTGCCAATTCGACTGCAGTTGCGCATGGAAAATCCTGCCCCTGTCCTAGTGCAGTCAATACATCCGAAGGAAGTTTTTCCCTTCGTAATTGTGCGATTCTTTCTTTAGGACACGCATTTCTTGCTGCTTCCAGCCTGGTCATTGCCCTTTCGGTTCTTGCTGCTAAGCTTTGTGGAACTGTCATAGTCTAAAACCTCTACTGGTCCCCCGTTTATAACTACTACAAAAGTGTTTAAAAATGTATTCAAATGCCTAATTTTCCTTTTACAAGATCCTCGATATCCTCTGCCTTGTGACCTATCTTTATTAACGTGGTATGCCCACGCACGCCTTTGGAACTCGGGGTGGTTGTTATTAGGCCAAGCATCTCCAGGTCGTTCAAATATTCTTTATACCATCTTGCGCTTCTGGGTTTTTTCCTTAGTTTTTTGCAGAGCATTTCATATTCCTCGTAAATCTCACCTGAAAACAGGAATCCTTCGTCTATGTTGTCCAGTCGTGCATACCTGCTTCCTGAAAGCGTTATCTTTGCTATTGCAAATAGGACTATCTGGTGGTTCTCAGGTAGGCTGCTTATTGTTTCTGCTGCAAGGTCTTTCTCTACTTTTCGTCTTGCTGCTTCAACATCTTCATCAGTTACTTTTACTTTTCCCTTTGCCTCTGCCATTTCCCCTGCTTTGACAAGAAGTTTCAATGCGTATCTGGCATCTCCGCTTTCCTGCGCAGTTAATGCCGCGGTAAGGTTTATTGCAGATTTTTCAATAACATCTTTTTCAAATCCTTCTTCGATTCTTTGAAATAATATCTGTTGCAATTGTTCTGAGCTGTATGGGGGAAACACCAGTTCCGTTTCATATAAGCTGCTTTTGCTTCTCGGATCAAGGGCATCCTTGAATGAAAGTTTGTTTGATATTCCAATTATGCTTGCACCGCCTGCAGTGGTTTCATCGTTTATTCTGGTAAGTGTGTAAACCAGCTCATCCAGGTCCTTTATCATGTCTATTTCATCGAGTATAATCACCATCTGGTGTTCTTTATTCAGTATCTCCAAAAGTTTTTCATAAAGAAACGGCAGACCAAAACCTGTTTTTTCAAGTTCAGGAACATACGGTCTGAGTATTTTTTGCAGAATCCGGTATCTCGAATTATAAATCCTGCAATTAAGATAATGCATTGACTGGTTTTTTGCAATTCCCTGGAATTCTTCCATTACTTTTTTTATTGTGCAAGTTTTCCCGGTGCCGGTTTTTCCATATAATATCAGATTTCTGGGTTTTTGGCCTTTTAATGCAGGAGATAATATGGATACAATCTCGTTTATCTGCAAGTCCCTGAACGGAAGTATTTTTGGCACAAAATGTGGTGAGAGTACGGTGACATCACGGAATATCGTTGCTTTTGCCAGCACTTCCTCAAAACTAGTTGCCATAGCCTCCTCTCCCGACTATCCGGGCAGTAACCTCCATCACTGCCTGAAATTTACCTCCTCCTTTGAATAGTGGAAGTTCAGGTTTATAATAATAGTGGAAGTTTGGCTTTCTGGAAGGCTTTTTATAGCTTCCTATCATATAAACCTAACAACGAGGTAATAGCATGATTACTGGAGAAAGAATACTCGAAGTCTCAGGAAAAAGATTGGCAAATGAGCCCATCAGAGGCCTTAACATAAACATTATGCTTGAAGCTGTAACTGTAAAGGGCGAAGATATCGAGATGACCTACGAATACACTGCAACTTATGAACAGAATGTAGGCGAGCTTAAGATAAAAGGTGTGCTTACAGCAAAAGAAGACAAAAAACTTGCAAAAGAAATCGAGGATGAATGGAAAAAGAGCAAGAAGATTCCTGATTCCTATGCCGAGCTTATCCTTGGTGCAATCCAATACTCAGGTAGCGCAAACGGAACTTTGATTGCACGGGTATGTAATCTTACTGCGCCATTGATTCCGCCAAAGATTCAGCTGGGCAGGAAACAATAATTCTTTTCTTTCCATTTTTAGCAACTTTTTTTAAACA
>CAZLMI010000148.1:0-2605 GCA_964560865.1 Microcaldota archaeon | reverse complement strand
AGGGAGGCACAGTACAGGTATTTTTCACAGAGGGGGATTTTGTCATTCCCGCCACACGCCTTTCCGATGGTACGCTGAGGTACCTGTGCCTGCTCGCTATCCTCTGCGATCCCGATCCGCCACCGCTTATCTGCATCGAGGAGCCGGAACTGGGGCTGCATCCGGATATCCTCCCCAAAGTGGCTGATTTGCTGAGGGCTGCTTCGGAGCATACACAAATCATTGTAACAACCCACTCGGACATCCTAGTGGATGCAATGACGGATACTCCTGAAGCGGTGGTAGTCTGTTCCAAACAACTTGGACACACGAACATGGACCGATTGAACCCGGATGATCTCGTCGAGTGGCTGAAGAAGTATCGACTTGGCCAGCTTTGGACGAAGGGTGAAATAGGAGGGACACGCTGGTGAGTGCGCATCTCTACATAGAAGGCGGGGAATCCAAAGAGGACCAAATTCGCTGCCGTGAGGGTTTTCGAAAATTGATCGAGAAAGCTGGTTTTTCGGAAAGAATGCCTCGACTGAGCGCCTGTGGTGGACGCGGGTCGGCTTTCGATGATTTCAAGACCGCTCACGCTGGCCGAAAGGCGAGTGATTACATCGCGATGTTGGTGGATAGCGAAGATCCTGTCGCAAACCTCGAACAGACCTGGAATCATCTGAAAGTCCGAGATCTATGGGACAAACCTGCTGGAGCGGTGGATGAACAGGTTCTTTTCATGACCACCTGCATGGAAACCTGGATTGTGTCGGACCGGGCAGCGTTGAAGGAGCATTATGGTCATAAACTGCAAGTGAATGCTTTGCCAGCATTGGTTGACTTGGAAAACCGCCAAAGGCACGATGTGCACGACAGGCTGGTCCGCGCGACCCGCAATTGCTCAAACGCGTACTCCAAGGGCAAACCCCTGATGTTTTGAAGCAGCACTTGCCCAGCTTCGTTCGTGTTGTTCGCATCTTGAATGAGAAGCTGTAATGTCGATTTGAGGAATGGGGTCATACCTTGAATAGTGATTAACGGGTAAACAAAAAAGACCGGAATCTCAAGGGCAGGTAGGATATTTCGAAATGCGATGTTTAATACCAACCAGAAAATGCACCGGATATACCGGTGATTTTCGCGTTATCTTTGCAAAGAAATAGGAGACAAAATGATTGCCTACTGCGGAATAGATTGTTCTAAATGCGAAAGCTATCTGGCCACTCAATCTGGAAAACATGAGGAGTTAGAAAAGGTCGCTAAAAAGTTGGCCAAAGTTTATCGCGCTGAGGTAAAACCAGAGTATGTTATTTGTGACGGCTGCAGAGCCGGAGGAAGGCACTCATATTTTTGCACAAATTCATGTAAAATGCGCAAATGCTGTATTGAAAACGGATATTATTCTTGTATTAAATGTTCTGATTTTCCCTGCAAGGAATTACAATTTGAATTGAACAATACACCGGAAGCAAAAGACAATTTAAAAAAGTTGAAAAGATAACATTACTCTTCCAGCGGAGCGCAAAACAGCCGCGCCCGCTGAAGAGTGCGTTAAATTTAAAAATATGGCAATAGAAAGACAACATTATGTTCCACAAGGATTCCTAAAAGGATTTCATGTGCAAGGAAAAAACACAGACAAATTCATTTGGGCGTATAATAAGACTCCCTTACATCGGCCAAGAGAGGTATCCATTAAATCTGTTGCATGGAAATCCTTTTATTATGAACAAGAAACAGAAAATGGAGAAAAAGAAACTGATGCTTTAGAAAAAGCATTTGCTGAAAACATCGATAACGTAGTTCCACCAATTATAAATTCAATTGATGCAATACCTGGAAAAATAGTTAATTTAAATGAACAACATATTGGGACTCTTGCGTATTTTATTGGCATTACATTGACAAGAGTTCCAAATTTCAGAGAAGGAACCAAAGAATTCTTTTCCAAAATAGCACAAATGACTTTGAACCATTTGGCAGATAAAGACCAACAGGTTGCTGACCTAATTGAAAAATATGACATAAAAGCAGAAGCTAAAGAATGGGTAAGCCTTGAACCAATGTTGTTATGTGCACAACAAATTGCTCATTCAGCCCTTCAAAAAAACTGGCAGTTTTTCAAAGCTCCTGATGACATTTCTTTAATAACATCAGACAATCCTGTACATTTCTCGATATCCAAAGAATACGGTATTTCTGACTATGGTCCTGCTCATCCAATGGCTGAACTGATTATTAATCTCCGAAGAGATCTTGCACTGGTAGTAACACCAAAAAACAGTGAATCTAAAAACATAGTTTTCCGAATGACAAAACAGGAAGCGAAAAAATTTAACAGAGGAGTTGCAAAAGCTGCAAGAAGGTTTGTTTTTGCAGATCACTATTCGGATGGTCTTGAAAAACTTACTAAAAAGTATTCAGATCAAAAACTTGCAATCGTAGTATAGGAATTTAACAAAAGGCTGAAGACCGGCCATACCCGCCCAAAAGCGGCGGGTATGGCGGCTTAGCACGTGTTAAACGACAAGAAGGAATAGAAATGGAAATCAAAATTAAATACACGGTCAGTGAAAGAAAACATTCAATGATACTCAATGAGGCTGAATTGAATACCATTTTC
>CAZLMI010000147.1:0-2628 GCA_964560865.1 Microcaldota archaeon | reverse complement strand
TGTTTGAATTTTTCCGCAAGTTTTCCAGATTTTTCTTCTTCTGTTATTGAAAGTCCTTCCTCCTTTCCTGCCATGTGTTCAAGGAACTGGAGCATTCTTAGGATTATGAAGAGAACCCCGAAAAGCACGACCCCGGCCACACCGGTTATCCAGTCTGCCGTCACATTGCCATATACTATTGTCATGATCACATAAAGCGAAACATTTACCGGTGGATTTGAAAAAATGAAAAATGCCCATTTCCTTGGAAGCAAATGGTAGTATGTAATAAGCATGAAAAGCAGTCCGGTGGCTGCAAGCGATACTGTTATCGTCAGATACAATGTATTGGAAAAAAGATTGTCCCACGAACCACCGGGAGTTGCATAAAACATTTTTCTTATCAGGTCAATCGAGACAAAAAGAAATACCATGGTGTTTCCGAAAGCAGTATTCCATCCAAGCTCCTCTTTTTTGTATTTTCCGAAATAAAGCGTTATGAAAAGTGTTGCTATTGCAAGAGGTATTGCCAACCATAATATATCCTGATTTACAAATGGTGCCTTTACAAGTTCTATAAATCGATTTGCCACTAATTCCGGAATTTCAGATTCTGCTCCAGTTGCCATGCTTTAATCTTTTTAACACATTTTTTTAAACCTTCGGAGTATCCTATTTTCATGGAATCCAATAAAGGTTATCATAAAAAATTCAGAGGAAATCGAAAAAGTCATGGTGATTTTAGGGATAATCGGAGTTCAGACCGAGGTTCAGACCGGGGCTTTGGCAGAAATCCGAGGGACCGCCGTTCAATGTTTCTTAAAAAAGCAAGGGAAAGCGTTCGCGAATCCATCCAGAGCAGGGACATGCTTCTTCAGGGTGTTACGCGGGCAGTCGATGAACTCGACCATGTAATCAATTCCCTTGGGGAAAGGCTGGAAGACTGGTATGGCATATACTTTCCGGAGATGAAAATCGAAGACCGGAAAAAATACGCTGAATTGGTAATGGTTGTCAATAAGGAAGACCTCGAGGTCAGTGATTTATCTCCAATTGTGGGCCAGCAAAAAGCAGATGAACTAGTCGGCAAGTCCAAAACTTCTCTTGGTGCAAGCATAACCCCGGACGACCTTTCAAAGCTTCGTTTATTTGCAAAGAATCTGGTTGAGTTATATAAACTAAGGGAAGACCATGTAAAATACCAGGTTGAACTGGCTAATGATATCTGTCCAAACATGTCTATTGTGTGTGGTCCTGAGCTTGCTGCAAAGCTCGTTTCCCATGTCGGGTCTTTGACCAAACTCTGCGTTTTGCCATCATCTACAATTCAGGTTTTGGGTGCGGAAAAAGCCCTGTTCAAGCATTTGAAGAACCGAAGGATAGATCCGCCAAAACACGGTCTTATATTCCAGCATCCAAAAATTTCGGTTTCTCCGAAATCCGTGCGTGGAAAAATCGCGCGAGCGTTGGCAAATAAAATCGCCCTTGCAAGCCGTGCCGATGGCCTAACCCATTCGTCCATTGGTACAAAGCTCCTTGCGGATTTTGAAAAAAGATATAATGAGATAATGAAGCAGTATGAATCCAAAAAGGTAAAAGAATGAAATTTCTTATCATTTCAGATGTGCATGATGAAGAAGCCGTTCTCGATGCCCTGGATTCAATGTACGGTTCGTACGACAAGCTGCTTATATGTGGAGATATTGGCGGCAGGCTCTCATTTGCCAAAGACCTGATCAATCGTTTTCCAAATTGTTTTTTGGTTCCGGGCAATTACGAATCCAAAGAAATAAACGAGTACTATGCATCATTGCCGCAATGCATACACGGGAAAAGGGCTGAACTTGGTGATGGTCTGAATATTGTCGGGTTCGGTTATAGTAATATTACGCCATTCGGGACATACGGCGAACTTACTGAGGATAAAATTTATCAGGATATGGAAAAATTGCCGATAGATTCCAATACCCTTTTATTGCTTCACTGTCCGCCCAAAGGCCATTTTGACGAGGTTCGGGGTGGCCATCATGCCGGAAGCTCATCCATACTTAAAATTATCGAGCAGAAAAAGCCTTTTGCAGCTTTTTTCGGTCATATTCATGAACATATGGGAACCGAAATCTACAACGGCGTGCAGCTTGTCAAGGTTCCGGCTGCCGATTCTATAAAAGCAGTGGAGTTTGACGTAAACAATAAAAAGGCGTATGTTCATTTTATAGGTATAGGCTGAGATAATGAATCTAAGCTTCCACATACGCGTTCTAAAACCAGAGGAATTCGAGTCTGCTCTCTCCATTATTGAAAATGTATTCCCTGATGCCGATGTCGATTTTGATGAAGATGGAGTAATTATCATGGCAGAGGCGTTCGGTACGCCCGTGGGGTTTGTCCATGTTATTGATGACGGGGACCAGATACTCCTCCAGGGTTTCGGTGTTGCTGAGCGGTATCGCGGTCTGGGTGTTGGTTCTGCTCTTATGGACCGGTTTTTCGAATTATACGGTTATGACCGGAGGCCGGTTTATCTTCAGGTTTTGGCAAACAATCCTGCAGTTGAATTATATACAAAATACGGATTTCAGGTGAATGATTACGGTCATTCCCAGATTCTTGTAAGGAACCAGTTTTCTTAATTATAATCAGTTCATT
>CAZLMI010000146.1:0-2662 GCA_964560865.1 Microcaldota archaeon | reverse complement strand
GGTATCTTGTTGCGCAGGCATTTTATGATTTCTTTACGGGTAAGTTCTTCAACTTCCATGCCCGTTGGTGCCCTTGCGACATAATCTATTTCGGTTCCCGATTGTATCAGTTCGTTTAAGATTATATCTCCGCCACGGTCACCGTCAAGGAATACCGTAACCTCCTTTTTCAAGGAAAGTTCGACAATTCCCTTCGAAACCTTTGCTCCGCCTATTGCCACGACATTGGTTATGTCATTTTTGAGCATGTTTACAACATCTGCCCTTCCTTCTACAAAAATCACATCGTTCATTCTGTCAATCGAAGGCCCTGCAGTAAGTCTCTCTCTTCCATATTCAACTATTTCTGCGGTTTTTACCTCATCTCTTACCAGGTCTGAAATCTCTTTACTTTCAGGGATTTCATTATTGAGCAGATTTTTAAGAAGATTTTTAGCTCGGTCAACAAGAACCTTTCTTTTAACATTTCTGGTATCTTCTATTTTTCCTACGCCTAGTTTGGCTTCACATGGACCAACCCGGTCTACTGTTTCCAATGCTGCGGCGATTATACATGTTTCAACCATATCCAGTGAACTTGGTATTTTTATGCTGCCTACGGTGTTGCCACCCACAGACTTTAAATCTACTTCTATCCTTCCAATCCTTCCATTTTTTTGCAAGTCTCTTAAGTCAAGTTCATCTCCCAACAATCCTTCGGTTTGACCGAATATTGCACCTACAACGTCTGGTTTTTCAACCAAACCATGTATTTCTACTTCTGTATAAATAAGGTATTTGACCGTATCAATATATGTTTTTGCCATTTTATCACCTTTAGTGTACTGTAAATTTTATTTACAATACTCTTCATGGCCAATCTGTCAGCCATGCCTGTACGGGTCGGAAAAAACTAGGAACATACTGTGCACTGTTGACCTTTCAAATACTTTCGTATTTGTTCACCCTCATGGCTTATCAGCTCGGGGGGTCATCCATGCACAGCATGAATATCAAACTATAATGAAACTCGTTCTTCGATGAGGTCTACTACTGCGGGGAATATCCTCATGATGTCTCCCTCTGAAACCACACCTACGAGTTCATTATTATTGTTAACAACAGGCAATCTTTTTATCCTGTTTTCTCTCATTGCTTTTGCAGCATCTTCAACAGTCGTATCTGCTTTAACTACCCTCAATGGTTTTGACATTATGTCTTCGGCCTTTGTAGAGTATGGATCTTTCTTTTTTGCTAATATCTTGTAGACGATGTCCCTTTCAGTAATAATTCCTTTGGCATGCTTATTTTCATTTTCATCAACTACTATTACTGAACCTATCTCGTGTTTTTTCATTATTTTAGAGACTTCGTCAATGGTCTTGCTGAGTGATACGACCATAACCTTATGAGTCATGATATCTCCTATTCGTAATTCCGATCCCATAATACTGTTTCCTTCGGAAATGTTTATAATACTAATTCCGCTTTATGGAAATCACTTTTTGAAATCAAAAAGCACATTATTATATGGTTTTGGTAATTTATAAATCTTCGCTTTTTACCTTTTTTTAACACTTTTTTTATAAATGTTTATCATTTATAAACTTCGCATTCTTACTATTTTAGTCTTGGTTTGATTAATATGCACAGTAATTGGGGTCTTGTATGATTAAAGGTAAAGATGCCGTGCTGTTTACGTCTTCAATCATGGTTATTTTTCTTCCGTTTCTGCTTCCGTTACTGTCTATCAGTTCCTTTACCAGTGGAGACATTAATATTTCCGGTGTTCAGCATCTTACTTCGGATTATATCCTTATCTCGGATATTACCGAACAAGTGCAGAATAAAGATGATTCGTGGTCAGAGCAGATAAATTCAGGAGATGTCATTCGTGTTACCTATCAATCCAATCTTACCAATGGAAATGTAATCGACGTGTACGCAAAAGGAAACTGCAATCCGTATTTTGATATAACATTGCCATATAATACAAATCCTCTTGCAACTTCAAAAACATTCAATCCGTATGCAAGCTGGAATTATATTGTCATTTCCGGTCTTCAGCAGCCGGCAGATACATTCGATTTTCGAATAAATGGCCATGAAGGCAGTTCCATCCAATTTGATTATATCCATGATGCAGCACCTACCCAGGGAACCCCGATTTTGAACAGTACTCTGGGCACCAACACCACTGTTGAAAATCTTACTGTCTACAATATTTCGACCGCAGATGGTGATGGGGATTCGGTAAAAAATATAATCAACTGGTATAAGGGTGGGGCAACAGCCTCAGTCATTAACATGCCGTTTGAAAGAAGCGGGACCCACAATGCAACTGATTACTCTGGTCTTGGAAACAACGGGTCGGTGAGCGGACCGACATGGCTTGCATCCGGAGGTTATGATGAAAAAGGTGCATTCTCTTTTGATGGAATAAACGATTATATTTCTTTTGATCCATATGAGCTTCCGTACGGTATTAGTAAAAGAACAATGGAAGCGTGGGTGAACCTTGCTTCCGAGCCATCTGGAGTAAAAATTGTTTTATCGTATGGTCAAATCTCAACTGGTCGTATCTGGGAACTGGGATTTAATACTGACACTGTGTTTATATCCAATTATGGGTCTTCTGTTTCAACTTATACTGTGGAACTTGCGCCATATGTGGGCCAGTGGG
>CAZLMI010000145.1:1148-2688 GCA_964560865.1 Microcaldota archaeon | reverse complement strand
AAAATCAGGATGACAATTTCTTGCTTTCTCCTGTAAGAAACGATCTTGGCGAACATTTTGATTCCAGAAAATACCCAGACCAGCAAAATCCAAACATGCCAAAAGATGCTGATGCCAATGGGGCATTCAATATTGCGCGTAAAGGAATACTTATGTATGAACATATCAAGCAGTGGATTAGAATCGGAAAACCAAAGTTTGAAAAAACAACGGACTTGAATTTGTTCATTTCTGATACAGAGTGGGACTTGTGGCTTTTGGATAGACCAAAATGGCGCGAGCAATTGCCAATGTTGGCTTCAAGGAACGCAAAAAAGAAGGAAGAAAAATGACGAGCTTAGGCAAGGAACTGGTAGTATTTCAAGGAAAAAACGTTCGTCGCACTTGGTTTAACGACGAGTGGTGGTTTGTTGCTGTTGATATTGTGGCTAGCCTAACAGACTCGAAGGATCCGTCCGGATACCTAAAAGACATGCGAAGGCGCGATGAAGGTTTTGCCCAAGGGTGGGGGCGAATTGCCACCCCCCTTTTGGTTGAAACGACAGGCGGAAAACAGGAGATGAATTGTGTTTCAGTCAAAGGGGCGTTTAGGCTGATCCAGTCCGTTCCCTCACCAAAGGCGGAACCGTTCAAGCAATGGCTGGCCCAAGTTGGCTATGACAGGGTACAGGAGATAGAAAACCCCGAATTGGCCCAAAAACGTATGAGGGAAATCTACCAAGCCAAAGGCTACGCGGATGACTGGATCGAGAAGAGGGTCAGGGGAATTGCCATCAGAGACGAACTTACTGCTGAATGGAAAAAGAGGGGCGTTTTAGAGGGGAAAAATTACTCCATTCTCACCGCCGAAATATCCAAAGCCACCTTTGGAATGACACCAAGTGAATACATGAAATTCAAAGGATTGAAAAAAGAGAACCTGCGTGACCACATGAATGATCTAGAGCTAATTTTTACCATGTTGGGTGAGCGAGTTTCCACGGAAATTACGCGAAAAGAAGACAAGCAAGGATTTACTGGCGTAGATGATGCAGCTAAAAGGGGTGGAAGAATTGCAGGCAATGCGCGAAAGGAAACCGAGCAAGAATTGGGCCACCCAATCACGTCAAAGGAAAACTATCTCATGGAGCCTGAAAAAAACAAAAAAATAGAGGGGAAGGGTAAAAAGTAACCAGAATAGCCGTAATTTTGCAAACAGAGGGGAAAGAGAATACGCCGGAAAACGCCATGGAAGAAAACATCATTATCTCGAACATTAATGACTTTCTTTTCTGCCCTAGAAGCATTTACTTTCATAATCTCTACAGCGGATATGATGAGCACACATACCATGGTTTTTCCCAAGTGCAAGGAATGATTTCACACAAGAGCATTGATGAAAAGAAATATACGACAAGAAAATCCGTGCTGCAGGGCATGGATGTCTACAGCGAAGAACTAGGAGTTGTCGGAAAAATAGACTTATTTGACCAGAATAATGGCATTCTTACTGAGCGGAAGCACAAAATAAAAAATACTTATGAAGGCTACCTGCTTCAGA
>CAZLMI010000145.1:0-1138 GCA_964560865.1 Microcaldota archaeon | reverse complement strand
CCTTAAAGAAATGGGTTTTTCGGTCAAAAAGATACGATTATACTCTATTTCAGACAATAAAATCCACAACGTTAGCATTCCTTCGCCGGATCAAAAAGAGCGGCTCTTGGAAGTGCTATCCCAAATGAGAAAATTCCGGTTGGATGATGATTCGTTTTACCAGAACATAAACAAATGCATGAAATGCATTTACCGTCAGTTGTGTGATTATTATGATGAGCAGACCTGATTTTATGGAAAAACAAATATTGTGTCTTGACAGTAATGAAGCCAAGAGGCTGTCGTTTAAAAATTCAAATCTCGTCCTTTCCGATGAAAATGGAAAAACAGCAGTACAACATTCTTGCCACAGGATATTTGCGGTTTTCATTAGGGGGGAATTCACAATAACCTCAAAACTTTTGAAAAATGCAAAGAAATCCGGTTTTCCATTGGTTTTTCTCAACTATTCCTTAAGGCCATATTTTGTCTTCAATACCGGCACCGAAGGAAACTTCCTGCTGAGAAAAATGCAATATTCATGCCCCGATGAAACAGAAATTGCAAAGCATATTATCTCCAATAAGATTAGCAACCAGCTGCAGCTAATGCAATCAGTCCGGTACAAAACAAAAAGTGAAAATGGGTCAGTCTCAAGCATGCAAGAGTTGCTGCACTCAGTGAAACATGCAAAAAACAGCCAAGAACTTTTAGGCATTGAAGGGACAGCATCAAAATTATTTTTCCAGACTTACTTCAAAAACATGGAATTCAAAGGCAGAAAACCGCGCATTAAGTCAGACATCTACAATGTTTTGTTAGACATCGGCTACACATATCTGTTTCACTACATTGAGGCAAATTTGAGCCTCTATGGTTTCGACCTTTATTATGGATTCTACCACAAACTATTTTTTCAAAGAAAATCTTTAGTCTGCGACATCATCGAACCCTTTCGATGCATTATTGAAAAGCGGTTGCGCACCAGTTACAATCTGAAACAGATAGTGGAAGATGATTTCACCTGCTCACAGAACCGCTTTGAACTTAGACAAGATTCCGCCAAAAAGTACACGGCGTTATTTTTACGCGCAATTCTTGAGCACAAAGAGGAAATATTCCTTTATGCCCAGTCCTATTACCGGGCATTTATAAAGAA
>CAZLMI010000144.1:0-2754 GCA_964560865.1 Microcaldota archaeon | reverse complement strand
ACTATCAGAATATGTGTGATGCAGCCTTCCAGTATGCCATGGAAAGTGATGCGCAGCAGATGGATACTACCCGTAGAACGCTGTTTGGTCTGTACAATGCCATTACCGGCTATTTTCAGAACGTTCGCAAATACAAGGATAACACCGCTAAGATGAAATCATTGCTTTATGGCGGACTTGCCCAGCAGCGCGGACAAACAACATTTAACCTCTGTACGAGTTTTGCAGCAGGTAAACAGGAGATCAGCTAAGAAACAAAGGGCTGCTTTTAAGAAGGCTACCCTTTTCACTAAAATTATCTAAAAAATAAAGTCATTTAATATGAAACATAATTTCCACGAAAGAAAGGCAAACAGGATTGACCATGCAAAGAAGCAGGCGAAGAAAAATGAAGAGCTTTCTGATTCTTTATTTGAAAAGGCCAGTAAGATGGCTTCTATAGTCCCCATGGGTCAGCCGATACTTGTCGGACACCACAGCGAAAAATCAGACCGGAATTACCGAAACAAGATCCACAACACATTTGGCAAAGCATTTGAAGCAGAGGACAAGGCAAAATATTACCACGATAAAGCAGAAACCATAGAGTCGAATGATGCAATTTCATCTGATGATCCTGAAGCACTGGCCAAGTTGAAGGATAAGCTCGCTTCACTTCAAAAGAGCCAGGACTTTATGAAAGCAGCCAATCAGTGCCTGCGAAAAAAAGATAAAGAAGGGTTTCTCAAACTCGAAATGGCCACAGAAGGAATGTGGGGAGAATTAAACTGCCCCAACAACTTCGGATTTCCACATTACAAGTTTTCCAACAATTCTGCGGAGATCAGGAGGATTAAAGATCGCATAGTACAACTTCAAAAGATACAGGCGCTTGAAACAAAAGAAATACGCATTGGCGACTCTACAATCGTCATTAATGTTGAAGCCAACCGTGTGCAGATTTTATTCAATTCTATTCCACCGGAGGAAATGCGAAAAAAACTGAAATTAAATGGGTTCAGATGGTCTCCAACCCAGGGTGTATGGCAGCGGCATATTACCAATTATGCCATCTATATCGCAAAACAATTACTCACCGTTTAATCAATTAATATGCAAACGAATTTCTTTTCCCGGATCAAGCTACTAAATGTAACCGGCAACCTACGAATGAATATCCAGCCACAGGAAAATGGTGAACTGATTGTATCGCTCTTATTGGACACGTCACATATCAAGGATAAATCAGCGAAACTGATTCCGCCACTTGTATTAAAGGGTAGTGATAGTGACCTTGACAACGGATTTTTCCAAGCAATTAGCCAACCGGTTCAGACTACCCAATCACTCCTGGTAAACATGCAGCAGCATGTCGAAGCACTGGATAAAGCCAATAAAGAATCACGTATCGAAAAAGACAAACAGGATACGCAGAAAAAAGACAAGGATGGGAAACGGAAAAAGTTTGACGAACAGATGAAAAAAGTGGATGACTTAGTGAAGTTGAAAAAGATCGGTGAGGCCATCGGGCAGTTACCAGACCTGAAGCAATTCCCTGAATTTGAAACGGAGATCAAGAAGAAAAGCCAGGAACTGCGGGGACAGCATTCATCACTTTCCTTGTTTGCTGATGAAACTGTAATCAAAGGCAGCGAAGAAGATACAACCGAGGAAAACGAAGGCAATACTGATGTAGATGATGATAACAACGAAGACAACGATGAGGAGATCCTCGAAGAGAACGATGACAATTATGAGGATGAATACAACGCATAATTTATATACCGCTAAAACTATTATCCATGTTAATCAGTAATACTTTACCTCGTGTTTTTCTTTACGACCAGCAGGGTTCTAAACTGGTTCTTTCAGATCCTTCGATAACCATGCAACCAGAAGCGGTGCTGAATATGTACGCACAGACTTACCCTGAATTAACCACCGCCAAGATCGAAGGACCGGAAATCAAAAATGACAGGGTGGAATACATCTTCCAGGCAATGCTTGGCACAAAAGGATAACCATGAATAAAAGATGTAAAATAAGATTTGTAAAACCCGTTAAAAATCATTCGTTATGCCAGCAGTTAGCACAGATCGGGCAGTTCGCAGAAAGGTTAAACAAATTGCCGGACTCAGACGCAGTAAAAAAAGCAAAATTGCGTGCGGTACCTGTGGACCAGTTGCCCCTGATTTTTTAAGGCAGCAGTTCTTACCGATAACATTCAATAAGACCTCCAACGCTCAGAATTGGGAAAAGATTGAAAAGATGTTTTTTGCTTCCGTAAAACATTTATGCACCTTGCATAAAATTAATTTTATAAACGACCCTGATCTTTCTTTCCCAATGAACATTGCGGTTGCTTACCGCTTCTTAAAAAAAGAACTGGGAACCATTGATTCTTCGCTATACCTGTTGATCACGGAGAACAGGAATAAGACTACACTTGCCACCATTAAGTCACTGCACAAAGATTACGACCTGTTTTATGTGCCGTTAAACGCACTGGATGAATTGCACCGTGATAAGAACAAAGGCTGCTTTGATCTTGTGCTTTCAGTATTTGGTTATCTCAACCAACATGTCCGGTTGCCTTTGCTATGTGAAAACGATTACCTGAGTGGATGCTATGAGGCAATAACGGAGTGGGCAACCAATGCAGACAATGAACTGGAAGAAGCAGAGTACAACCGCTATCGTACCGATTTAAAAGCTATGCATAAAAAGATCAGCATTCTTGAAAAAGCGGTGCTTAATTCTTCCCATTTGGCTGCA
>CAZLMI010000143.1:0-2767 GCA_964560865.1 Microcaldota archaeon | reverse complement strand
GAATGCAATGAAAGAACTTTTCGTCAAAAGCAGAAACGAAGATGTGCAAAAGGAAGCAAAAATAATGGGCTACGAAATAATAACCACTCCGGAACCAATAGTTGAAATAGAAACTAAAAAAGATGAAGAAAAAGCAATCGAGCTTTCTAAGAAAAACGGGAAAATTTTCCTGAAGTGTAGGGACTGGAAGATAATACCGCTCGAAAATCTGATTGCAAAGAACAAAGGTGCAAAGCTGATTGCAATGGTGGGTTCTGCCGCAGAAGCAAAGCTTGCACTGGAAACAATGGAAGTGGGCGCAGACGGAGTGGTGCTTGAAAGCGAAAGTATGGAAGAACTGGCAAAAACAATGAAACTTATTGAACAGTATCAAATTGAAGAAAACATCTCCATAGAAGAAGCAAAGGTCGTTGCAATAAAACCCCTGGAAAAAGGAGACCGTTCCTGCATTGATACCTGCATCAGGATGAAAAAAGGGGAAGGAATGCTGGTTGGTTCAAGTTCACAGGGAATGATCCTGGTTCAGGCAGAGGTTGAAGAAAATGAGCTCGCAGCACCAAGACCATTCAGGGTAAATGCAGGTGCGCTTTCACTTTACACACCCACACCTGAAAACAAAACCAAATATATAGAAGAAATACGTTCCGGAGATGAGGTTCTCATAGTTGAAAGAAGCGGAAAAACAAAAAAAGCAAATGTTGCAAGATCAAAGATCGAAATCAGGCCTCTTGTGCTTGTTGAAGTTGAATCAGAAGGCAGAAAAGCTGTTGCAATATTGCAAAATGCTGAAACCATCAGATTGATGACAAAAAAGGACAGCAGACCGGTAACTGAATTGAAAA
Source organism: Microcaldota archaeon (assembly GCA_964560865.1). Lineage (GTDB taxonomy): Archaea > Micrarchaeota > Micrarchaeia > Anstonellales > Bilamarchaeaceae > CAZLMI01. Next base: position 1,925 of record CAZLMI010000143.1, on the reverse strand, counting down.
TCGGGGATAATGTCTTGGCTCATTTTGAAAAAGGAGGAAGACATTTCGGAACACTGGTGGAAAAAGAAAGCATTGTTGAAAAGTGATTTTATGATTTGTGGTTGTGTCAATGAAAAAACCAAGGAAGCTGCCATTGAAGCCATAAAAATTGCAAAAAAGGAAGGAGCAGACCTGGTTGAATTACGAATTGACAAACTGCAAAATCCGGAAGATGCAGCAGAGATAATAAAACAATCAGAACTGCCGGTAATAGCAACCTGCAGACCTGAAGGAGTAACCAAAAGAATTGAAAGTTTGGAGAAAGCAATTCGTGCAGGTGCAGCATATGTGGATATAGAAATTGAGACTGCAGAAAAAAATTATAAAAAAATTGCTGAAACTGCCAGGAAGAATGGATGCAAGGTCATTTGTTCATTCCACGACTTTCATGGAACACCGCCAAAAGAAGAACTGAAAAAGAAAATTGGTGAGATGGAAGGAAAGTGCGATGTCATTAAAGTGGTGACCATGGCACATGGTGTTGAGGATGGATACAAAGTGTTGGAACTTTTAAAGGGAAGAAAGAATATTGTTGCTTTTTCAATGGGGGATGTTGGCAGATTTACAAGGATAGTATGCCTGCTTTGCGGATCACCATGGACATATTGTAAAATAGGGGAAGGAACTGCTGCAGGACAGTATACTATAAAAGAAATGAAAGAAAAAATGGGGGAGATGAAATGAAGGTATATGGTGTGATTGGAGATCCAATAGAACATTCCAAAAGTCCGCAAATGCAAAATGCTGCATTACGGAATGCAGGAATTGATGCAATTTATACTAAATTCCACATAACCGACAACAAACTGGATGAGGCAATCCAGGGATTCAGAAGACTTAGAATTGCAGGTTTTAATGTAACCGTACCTCACAAAATAACTGTCATGAAACATCTGGACAATGTAGATGAACTGGCCCAAGATATCGGGGCGGTAAATACAGTACATAATGATAATGGCAAACTGATTGGATACAATACTGACGGGTATGGAGCACTGGAAAGCATAAAAAAAGTTACAACAACCGAGGGGAAGGGTGTGTGTGTGCTGGGTGCTGGCGGTGCTGCAAGGGCAATTGCATTTACACTTGCATCTGAAAGCAAACCAAAGGAGGTATATATCCTAAACAGAACCAAGGAAAAAGCAGAAAAACTTGCGAAAGAGATCGCAGAAAAAACAGGTGTGAGGATAACTGGTGCCGGACTTGATGAAACGGACATATTGGAAAGAACAGATATTCTGATCAATACAACTTCTGTCGGAATGCACCCTAAAACAGGAGAAAGTCCTCTGCCCAAAGAGGCATTGCATAGTGAAATGGTTGTTTTTGATATTGTCTACAATCCATTGAAAACCAGGCTTTTGATGGACGCAGAAGAAAAAGGCTGCCGGATAATTACCGGAGAAAATATGCTTATTATGCAGGGTGCAAAGGCATTTGAAATATGGACCGGAGGAAAGCCTGATTTGGACTCTATGAGGTTTGGTTTTGGAAACAAAGAACAGACAAAAAATAATATTGCATTGCTTGGATTTATGGGAACCGGCAAAACCACAGTTGGAAAGTTACTCGCAAAAAAAACAGGAAAGGAATTTGTTGACCTGGATGATGAGATAGAAAAAATGGCAGAAATGAAAATATCAAAAATATTTGAGAAATACGGTGAAGAGAGATTCCGGATTCTTGAAAGAGAAGTTGTAGGTATCAGCAGTAAAAAGAATAACTCGGTGCTTTCTTGTGGCGGAGGTGTAGTGCTGAATATTATTAATATTGCAAGATTAAATGAAAGCTGTCAAGTTTTCTTGCTTACCGCAACACCCCAAGAGATTATGAAGAGACTCCATAATGTAAAGAACAGGCCTTTGCTTGGAGAAAGTGAAGAGGAA
>CAZLMI010000142.1:0-2803 GCA_964560865.1 Microcaldota archaeon | reverse complement strand
GCATATTTTCCAATAGATCATTATGCTTCTTTTGTCAGTCCGTTTTTTAGCCCTGCAAGGTATTCGCCGGTAAAGGAGTTCCGTGATTTGGCAGGAATGAATCCGGTTAAGCCCCACAAACATTATGACCAGGTTTTTTTCTTTAAAGATGTGCGCCCTGGTGCCGGCAATAATTCATTTCCATACTGCCAGATGGATTTCGAAGCCGGATGTACTCCCGAAAAATTTGCATATTCCTCTTTGGATACCATTCGAGTTCCAGGCACATATAGGGGGGTTTCGGTTTCTTCATTTGGTCTCAGGTATGTTAAATCGGATTTAATCCAGTTCCAGCTAGGCAAAAATTACTCGTATGTGATTTTTGAGTAGAATCTGCAAGGTTTTAATTCTTAATATCTATTATATATCTTATTCTGTAATCTAAAACAGGCTGGTTTTATGGTTTCTCTTGACAAGGCGATAATCGCATCATACGAAAAAAATGGAAAGCATTTTGAAATATATGTGGATCCTGACGCTGCATATGCATATCTTGATAAGAAAAAAACCGATTTGAAGAACATTCTTGTTGCAGACGAAATCTATGAAAATGCAAAAAAAGCAGAACGGGCAAAGTCTTCTGACGTTGAAAAAATATTCGGAACTTCGGATCCGATGGACATACTCAAATTCATTCTTGAAAACGGGGAAGTCCAGCTGACCACAGAACAAAGACGGAAGAAACTCGAAGAAAAAAGAAAACAGATAGTTGCAATCCTGCTGCGCGAGGCAATTGACCCGAGAACCAGCGCACCACATACTCAGGCAAGGCTGGAGGATGCAATGACCAAGGCCAGGGTTTCCATTGACCCGTTCAAAGACCCGCGGGAGCAAATGACCGATATTGTGAAAGAGCTCCGGCCGCTGTTGCCCATGAAATTCGACAAAGTAAAAATTGCAGTCAAAGTTCCTGCGGCATTTGCCCACAGGTGTTATGGCACGCTCAAATCCTACGGCATTCAGCAGGAACAATGGGCAAGCGACGGTTCCCTCTTGGCAGTAGTTGAGATATTCGGCGGATTACAGGGCGAGTTCTATGATAAGCTGAATAAAATGACCACCGGGCAGGTTGAAACCAGGCTGGTTCCAAACAAATGAAACCGGCTTTTTGGTAACAAACCCCTATTTTTAAATCTTTCTTTACCAAATAGGCTAGTTTGAGAGAAAGAATAGCTTATATGAACGTCTGCTATTTCCTGTTTAAATCAATACCAGTCTTATTAGTTAGACTAGGAGAGTGAATATAATGGATAAAAAGATAGTCATGCCCGGGGATATGATCGCTGATAGCGAATTTCGGGCACCAAATACTTATGTGGAAGCCGGTGTGACCTATGCTACTGTCGTAGGTGTGCTGGATAGTGAAGGAAAATACATTCCCCTTGAAAACAAATACTGCCCGGCACTAGGGGATATCGTCGTCGGGATTATACTCGAAAAAAGGCCGGTTGGATATTCGGTTGACATAAACCTTCCAAACAGCGGGTTTATATCCTCAAAAGAAACCAGGGAGATATTCGAACTGGGTGACTTTTTTATGGCCAAAGTAAAACGGGCCAATGAGGTCGGGGAAGCGGATTTAACTGATGTAAGGTTGCTTCCACGCGGAAAAGTCGTGGAGTTTCCGTCTGCAAAGGTCCCGCGTTTAATCGGGAGAAAAAGCAGCATGCTTGCACTTTTGAAAGAGCAAAGTGGCGGGGACATCGTCGTTGGCAACAATGGCTTTGTTTGGATAAGCGAAACCGGAAACATCCCCCTCGTTCTCAGGGCAATGAAGATAATCGAGGCAAAAGCGCATCTTTCAGGTTTGACTGACGAGATTGCAGCATTTCTAGCTAAACAAAAGGTGAAATAATGAGCGGAAGTTCTAACGTTGAATTGATTGTAAATGGAAAACGGCTTGATGGCCGGACTCCTGAAGATATGAGGCCCATGCGGATTGTAGCCGGCGTTCTTTCAGAGGCAGACGGGTCTGCTTACATAGAATGGGGCGGAAACAAAATCATATGCGGCGTTTATGGCCCGAGGGAATGCATCCCAAGGCACGCGGCAAATCCCTACAAGGCAGTTATCAAATGCAGGTATATGATGTCCCCGTTTTCCTCGTTGGAGGAACATAGCAGAAGCGGGCCTTCAAGAAGAAGTACCGAGCTTTCAAAAGTCATCAAGGAGTGTTTTGAAAATCTTATCATAGCCGAGAAATTTCCAAATACCCAGATAGATATTTTTCTTGATGTGCTCCAGGCAGAAGGCGGCACGAGAACTGCGTCAATAACAGCTGCAACAGTTGCACTTGTCAATGCAGGTATCCCGTTAAAGGATATGGTTGCTGCGGTTTCGGTTGGAAAAGCGAATGGCGAACTGTTGCTCGACCTTGGAAAAATCGAGGATAATTTCGGCCAGTCCGATGTTCCGATTGCAATCTCTGCAAGGGACAAAAAAATACTTCTTTTGCAGATGGATGGTTTGCTGACAGTGGAAGAGCTTGAAAAGACACTTGACCTTGCACAGGAAGCAACCGAACAAATTCACCTGAAACAGGTTGATGCGTTGAAGAAATATTACGAAAATCCAGAGGGATCAAAATTCAATATGTGAGGTGCTTACATGGGAGAAGAAAAAGATAGAATCATGTCTCAGATTAGAAGGGATGTAATGCTTAAAACACTTGAAAAAAGTGAAAGACTGGACGGCCGTAAATTTGATGAATTCAGGCCGATGAGTGTCCAAAGAAATGTCATTACAACTGCAGAAGGTTCTGCGC
>CAZLMI010000141.1:0-2832 GCA_964560865.1 Microcaldota archaeon | reverse complement strand
TTTGATATTAAAAAGAGTGGCGTTGATGCTCGAACAGGTATTTAACACGAATTCGTTTGGCACACTTACACTGCTCGCAGAGGATATATCCGGCTATCTGGAGATAAAAAAACAACGCGCGAACCTGCTTTCAATGCAGAAATACACCCTCTTGCTTGGAGGGATTATCATACCGCTTATCCTTAAGATGAGCATTGGCCTGATGGAGGACGTTGCTTCTTTCTTTCCACCATCGGATGAGAATATAATCAGTTTTGCCTTATCAATTGTACCAGCGTACATCACAATATATTCAATAACAACATCGATGTATATCGCAGACATGGAAGGCGAAGGGTCAAAAAGCCTAAGATATTTTTTTATAACTCTGATTGGGGGCTTGCTTATATTCTATTTAATAAATTTATGAAACACGTTTAGGTATATGACGGGCTTAATTTCCTTGGCAATCATGATTATTTCACTTGCAGCAGTGGTAATCACGGAAAAAAGAATGCAAAAACAACTCAAGATAATTGCAACAATGGCATTGGCCGCAATTGCATCGTATATTATCGGGGCAATAAGTTTGGTTTTGGTCAACCCGGGCATTTTTACAGCAATGTCATTTGGAATCATGACTGCCTACATGAATAAAGGAAGTTTTTGGATATTCTTTTTGCTTGCGCTTGCCATGTGTTTTTTTGAAGCATGGTCTGGTTCTGCGAACCTGTTTGATATCGCGGCAGCATTACCAGTAGGATTGCTGTCATTTTATCTGATTGATAATAATCTGGGGATGAACAATGGAAAAGGAAGATAAACGGCAATTGGTCCACATTGCAATTGGAATTGCAGCAGTGGTTTTGCTACTGTCAATACAACGACCCCAATTCGTGGCAGTTACATTTGCAATAATACTTCTTGGGCTCTTGTTGATAAATCTCCGCTTTCTCGATAAGAAATTGGAAATAGTTGAAAAAATAGTCGGATTGTTTGAAAGGGAGAACGTACGGTTTGCCGGCTGGGGAAGTGCATGCTATGCAACGGGTGTCCTGATAATCGCAACTTTTCTCACTGGAACGGATTCCATAATAGCTGGAATCATAATACTGGCACTTGGGGATGGAATGGCCAGCATAATAGGAAAGCGGGGTCGGATTAAACTGCCATTCAACAGGAATAAAAGCCTGGAAGGAACACTTGCGTTTTTCGTTTTCTCTTTGCCAGCATATGTTTTTATTGGACAGAACGGAATAGCGATTGCATTAATCTGTGCAATAGTGGAAAGCCTTGATTTGAAACTGGATGACAACCTGATAATACCAATTGCATATGTTTTGACTTATATGTTAATAACGTGATTTTATGCCGATTTTATTATTTACACCAGAGAATACTGCGAGTGCCAATATTGCAAAACAAATGATCGAATTGTTTGGATACAAAAATGTGAAAAAGGGAATATGGGAAAACATGGGGACAAAACTGATTGAAACTTCCGGAGACGTACTGGAAGTACCGACTGATTTTGATACGGATTGTATAATCGTCTTGAGCACCCATAAAGGCATGCAGGGCAAACCGACACTGACTGCGCATGTTCCTGGAAATTGGAATGACGCACAATTTGGCGGAGAGCCCCGGACTTTAAATATTATGCATGCTGTTTTGCTGAAGTATATTCTTCTGGAAATGAAAAAGGCTGGTAATGAAGAGAAATTGGATTGGGAAATTGCAATGGAAGCAGACCACCATGGCCCGACATGCGATGTGCCGATATTGTTTGCAGAAATAGGCAGCACTGAAAAGGAATGGGCAAACGAAACTGCTGCCAAAGTAGTTGCAACTGCTGTGCAAAAGGCAATATTGCGTCTTCAGTCTAGCGTCTTGGATTCAGAAGGTAAATGCAGGTGCCCAAAATCCCAAGACTCAAAACCCAAAACCGAGTTCAAAACTCGGGACTCCGGACTCAAGACCATAATAGGTTTTGGCGGCGGACATTATTGCAGGGAATTTACAAAGGTTATGCTTGAGGAGGACAGCACTGCTGTCGGGCATGTTGCTCCAAAATATACAATCGATTCTATTGATGCAGACATATTCAGGCAGGCAATAGAAAAGAACGTGGATAAAGTGGATAGAATACTGATTCTAAAAGACGGCACAAATCTTGAGCAAAAAAATAAAATAAAAAAACTTGCTGAAGAGTTTGGATTGGAAGCTGAACTTATTTAGCGGGAGTTAGAGATTAAATATCTTTTCCAGGCACCCAAGCACTTTATCCAGCTCTACCATCGTGAAATTCCCGATATGGCAGATCCTGAACATTTTTTCCTTGGTTTCTCCCATGCCGGTTGCAATCTCAATGTCAAACTGCTCGCGCATCTGTTTTTTGACATCTTTTGCATTGTCAGCCCAGATTGCCGTAATAGTATTTGACCTGAAACCCAGCTCAGCAACAACCTTAAGGCCTTTTTTCTCTGCCCATTTATGAGTGTGCTCGGCTGCTTTTTTGTGCCTCGTTTCGCTTCCTGCAGGCCCGCCTTCCCTGTCCATATGGTCGAAGGCCGCCTTCAGGCCATAATAAAGTGAAACCGCAGGAGTGTATGGTGTTTGCTGCTTTTCAATTACGAATTTCCTGTGCTTTCTCATATCCATGTACCATGCAGGTATGCCAGTACGCTTTTCATTGAATTCCGCACCCTCTTCGCTTACACTTATCATCGCCAGTCCAGGTGGTGCGGCGATTGCTTTTTGCGATCCGGTTGAAAAGAAGTCAATACCCATTTTTTTCATATCCACCTGGGAAGCCGGCCATGCCGAAACGCCATCCACGATTGTGCGCATGCC
>CAZLMI010000140.1:0-2862 GCA_964560865.1 Microcaldota archaeon | reverse complement strand
TCAAGTGGTGAACCTGGCAGAGCACCTTCCAGTTCCGGGGCGCTTATCTTTACGCCAGCCGCAGCCACAACAGAATCCACATTCTCGAATTTCTCCCCTCTTCCTGTTTTTGGGAGAAGCAAACTGCGTATCTTTGTTTTTTTGACGCCATCCTGGCTTAAAAATATTATCTCATCATTTTTTTTCATTATTCCGTCATACATGATTACGTCAATTGTGGTTCCCATCCCGGTTTCTTCCTTTACTTCTATTATGCTTCCCTTTCCCCTTCCGGTTTCTTCTATTTCAAGTTCCCCTTCCAGGAATCTTTGTGAAAGCCCGGCTATCAGTACCAGCAGTTCGGCAAGCCCCTCCTTTGTTTTTGCACTTATCGGAATTATCGCAATCTGTTTTTTGAAATCGGTTATTTTATCATATCTTTCCGAATCAAATCCGTATTCCGATACCTTTCCCATCAGTTCGTATATCTTTTCATCGAATTTTGCCTGCGTATGCTCCGGCTGTTTGTTAAATGATTCTAAAAATGATTCTGTTTTGTAACTTTTCCATCCATGCACCAGGTCTATCTTATTCGCTGCAATTACAAATGGCGTTTTATACTGTTTCAGTATCCTGATGCTTTCAATTGTCTGCGGCTGGAATCCCTGGCTTACATCCACGACCAATATCGCAATATCTGCTATCGAGCCTCCCCGGTCCCTCAGATTATTGAATGCCTCGTGTCCGGGGGTGTCTATAAATAAGAGCCCGGGTATTCTCAATTTTATCTGCATCTTTTCAGACAGGCCCGTTGAAAAATTATCCAGTGTTTCCCTTGTTACATAACTTGCCCCAATCATCTGTGTTATTGCGCCTGCTTCTTTTTTTGCGACATTGGAACCACGAACTGCATCCAGGATGGTAGTCTTTCCATGGTCAACATGTCCTAAAACACAAACAATGGGGGAACGGATGAACATATGAATCTACCTGTTGTTTGTGAGAAGTTGTTTGAAAGTAATTTTAAGGGTTGGTAATCGGTGTTCCGCCAATTTTTAATTCAACTTTGCCATCCGGATGTCGTATTACTTCGGTTTCTCTAGGTCCCTGGCCCCAGCTTTTAAGATATTCTCCATACATTTCGAGTGCAGTTCTTCTTATCTCTCGTGAGCTTACGACTGGTATTCCAAATTCAGTGCATACTGGTGTCAGTACCGATATTAATCGTTCATAGAGCGTTATGGCTTTCAATGCCCGGAATGCCCCGTCTTCGTCTGCATATGGCTCCATGATGCCCATTTTGGTTTTAGTCGCCAAGTCCATATCGCTTAATGTTTGCCGGTCCCGAATCCGGGTTGTTCTTTTCCAGCCTTCCATATCATCAATTATGGAAATTCCTTTTTCTGCAAGCCATTCGGTTGTTTTTAATACGGTTTCATTGCACCCCACTTCGTTTACCCTGGCAATCAATCCGTTTTTATCCCCAGTATTAGTATATCCCTGCAATATTCTGGCGTATAAATAATATATGATTGCAGTCGGTACTATCCGGTCTTTATCATGAGTGTGTTTATCAAATGGAACCGAACTCCACAATTTCCATTCCAGGTAATCCCTGAAAGTTTCAAGTTGCAAAACCGCATTTCTCCGGATATCTGTTGATATCTGTTTCCCAGGTGGTTGTTGTAACTGTTTTTGTGCCACAGCATGCATGCCTCAATATTATTCAAATATCTTTTTAAACACACGGGTATTTTTTTTACCACACAGAAGCATATAAAAACTTCCTTACATTAATTCTATTGGTGCACGTCGATGGAAGATTCCCGGTTTTCAATGGCTATTGAAGATGATTTCTTAGATTCTCCTCAAAAAATCAGTTATCCTGCTGACAGTCATTTTGAAAAGAGCATACGTGCATTTGAAAAAGAAACCGATCAAAAGGTTGCAAAAACAATTTCTTCAATTGAAAAAGCGCTTTCTTCATGGGATTCCATCAGGAAAAAACCCAAATCCCTTTTGAAAACCGTCAATTCATTAAAGTCTTTTAAAAAAGCGATTTCTGATTGGGAACGCAAAGCTATCAAGGCACGCAATCAGGAAATTACACTTGATGCGCGCATAACTCTTTTGAATGAATTTTCTGACGTTTGCTCCAGGTTTAAGGGTGTTTGGTAAAATGGGCGGTGCATATAAAACTCCCGACAATGCGGGTGCGCATGTTGAAACTGCAGCTGAAGCAGTAAGGGATTTAACCACCTCAGTACCATCCCGTACTGCTCTGTCTGCCATACAATCCGGTGTGCAGCAATCGAGGGACCTTATTTTACATTCTGAAATCGTTAAACTTGGTCTGAAGATAAAGCCATGGTCTGCACAGGGCTATGGAAGCGAAGTTAAAATTATCGAACAACATCTCAGGGATGCATCCAATGCAATTACCCGGGGAGATTCGCATGTTGCACGGTCAGAGCTAAATACGGCAAAATTAAGGTTCGATGATCTTCAGGCGCTCAAATCCGTTAAACCCGTTCTTTCTGAATTGGGTCTGTCTGTTTCCGGAATGTTCGATGATATGGGTGGTTCGAAAAGGGAAAATGCACTGTTTGTTCTTGGCAATGTCGTCCCATTGTACCAGCGTTATCATACCCGTCTTGAAAAAATGCCGAATAACCGTGCAGCTTTGGGTTCAATTGCACAGCAAACACTTTCTGAAAAACCCGATTACGGAATGATGCAGAACCGCGTTGATCTTGTTTCGCTTTATCTAAGGTCATTTGACTTAACAGAATCCGCCGGTTCAGCTGTGCGCAATTGCCTTGAAACCTCGAGGTTTGCTTTAAAACAAGGTCATGGTAACATTTCCCAGCTTTTTACCGACCT
>CAZLMI010000139.1:0-2899 GCA_964560865.1 Microcaldota archaeon | reverse complement strand
TGCGGCACTGCAGATGCTTCTGCGTATCTGGTATCTCCTGAAACTGCTGCTGCAATAGCAATAAACGGAGTGTTCACTGACCCAAGAAAGCTTGGAGAAAAACCCAAAATACCAAAACCAAAGCCGGTAATTGATGACAGCATGATTATCGTGCCACCTGCAGATGGTTCAAAAGTAGAAATAATCCGCGGACCGAATATTAAACCACTCCCGGAATTAAAAGCAGTGGAGGAACGGCTTGAGAAAGAGGTTCTGCTTAAGGTTGGGGATGGAATTACTACCGATCAGATAATGCCTGCAGGGGCAAAGGTGCTTCCACTGAGAAGTAATATTCCTGCAATAAGCGAGTATGTATATTCTGCAATAGACAAGGAATTCCCAAAAAGGGCAAAGGAAAAGAACGGGGGAATTATTGTTGGTGGAGAAAACTACGGACAGGGTTCAAGCAGGGAACACGCGGCAATTGCACCGCTTTATCTTGGAGTAAAGGCAGTTGTTGCAAAGAATTTTGCAAGAATACATAAGGCAAACCTTGTGAACTGGGGAATAGTACCTCTGGAATTTGAAAATGCAGCTGATTACGAAAAGGTTGCACAGGGAGATGTGCTTGTTTTTGAAAACCTAAGGCAGGATATAAAGAATGGTAAAGTAAAGGTAAAAAACAGGACAAAAGGAAATGAATTTACTGCATTGTGCACAATGGGTGAAAAATCAAAAGAAGTGCTGCTTGCAGGCGGTAATATAATGTATGTTAAACAAATGCAGAAAAAAGGTTGATAATAATGACACCTAAATTAGCACAAAAACCAGCAGGTGTAAAGCATCTCCCGTTAAGGCCATATCGATCAAAATTGGGAAAAGGAATGAGAGCACCAATAACCGAGAGATTGGATAGGTATATGAGGACAGTAAGTGAAGCTGCATTTGACCTTAAAGAGCGTAATACTGCACCCACTATTTCTTTAGATGAATTTTTAAGAATCAGGAACGATATAGGACAAAAAAATAAACCACAAAGGTGAAACCATGGAAGAAAAGATTCAGATGAAAAATGGGAAATTACAGGTTCCGGACAATCCGATTATTCCGTATATAGAAGGAGATGGAGTTGGAGTGGATATTACGCCAGTAATGATGAAAGTTGTTGATGCTGCAGTTCAAAAGGCATATGCTGGAAAGAAAAAAATCACCTGGAAAAAACTCGAAGCCGGGGAAGAATGTTTCAAAAATAAAAATACTTATCTGCCTGATGAGACGATTGCAATGATTAGGGAATATCTTGTAGCAATTAAAGGACCGCTGACAACTCCGATAGGCGGGGGGCACAGAAGCCTGAATGTTACAATGAGGCAGGTGCTTGACCTTTATTGCTGTGTACGGCCAGTGAAATGGTATAGGGGAACACCTAATCCAGTAAAAGAGCCAAAGAAACTTGATGTGGTTGTATTCAGGGAAAATACTGAGGACGTATATGCGGGAATTGAATGGAAAGAAGGAACGGATGAAGCCAGAAAAGTGATTGCATTTTTGAAAGAGATGGGAAAAACGGTTCGTGAAGATTCCGGCATTGGAATAAAACCGATATCAAAAACAGGAAGCCAAAGACTGGTTGCTGCAGCCATACAATATGCGATTGACAATAAAAGAAGGTCAGTTACCCTGGTGCACAAAGGAAACATAATGAAATTCACCGAAGGCGCGTTCATGCAATGGGGTTATGAAATTGCAAAGGAAAAATTCGGTGATGTGACTGTAACTGAAAAAGAAGTGAATGAACAGTTTGGCGGAAAGGTGCCGGAAGGAAAGCTATTGATAAATGACCGAATTGCAGATGCAATGTTCCAGCAGCTTTTGCTCAGGCCAGATGAATATGATGTACTCGCAACACCAAACCTTAATGGTGATTATATTTCAGATGCATGCGCTGCACAGGTTGGCGGACTTGGAATTGCACCAGGTGCAAATATAAATTATGTAACCGGCCATGCATTGTTTGAAGCAACCCACGGTACCGCACCAAAGCACGCAGGGCAGGATAAGGCAAATCCGGGCTCGCTGCTTCTTTCGGCAGCAATGATGCTTGAATACATGAAATGGGGAAAAGCAGCACGGCTTGTGGAAAAGGGACTTGAACGGGCAATAAAATCCAAACGAGTCACCTATGACCTTGAAAGGCAGATTAAAGGTGCAACCTTGTTGAAATGCTCTGAGTTCGGAGAGGAAATGATAAAGAATATGTGAACGACAGTTCGTTCACAATTATCATCAGTTGATGATGAGAACATGTGATTTTCTTCTCTCTTTTTCATTTTGTTTGTTTTATATTGTGGGAAAATGTGAATAGTTAAAAATATTTGTATATAATACTTTTGATGATGAAGAAACGAGTAATAGAAAGACAACCACCAAAAATGTTAAGTTCCAGACACTTACCCTTAAGAGATGGCACACTTACAGATATACTAAATAGTGAGATCGAACCTTTATTGAATGGGGAAAGAAAGAGCAAGGAAAGACTGACACCTGACCATGTTTCATCCAAAATGGAGGTGGCGCGTGCTTTAGATCAGAAACTAACGTCATGTGGAATTCACGATGCAAAACTTGTTGCCGCATTATTGAATGAAATATTCATTGCATTTGAAAATAGGGAACCCATCAAATTAACTAGAATTAGTTCAAAAACAGATGTTGGAACAGCATTAAAACAGATGGCAAGAGAAACCGGCCGCATGATATATTCTAATCCAGTCGAAAGGAGATTCACGATATTCGGTGGGCAAATAACAGAGGCAGAGATTGAATACCGAGGTTTTACAAATCATGTATATTTTACTGGCCTACAGGAATTAGACATGGTGGCAAACGGAGTTGTTTTCGTATCTGATTATGATTCCAT
>CAZLMI010000138.1:0-2902 GCA_964560865.1 Microcaldota archaeon | reverse complement strand
TCGCACCATAACTGGTGTAATTCAAACCTGCAAGAATATCATCCATGGTGCAAACTTTTCCGGAAGCAGTGAACTTGCCTGCATCATAGAGCCATGCACTGCATGAAAACGATGTTGACGGCAGCTTTTCAAGATCAGACGAGGTAAATGAAGAACTGGTGGTACTGCCTGAAGAACTGCTGGTGGTATTGCTGGTGATTTTCAACCAGTCACAACCGTATGCCTGCATCAACTGACCGCTGTCACAACCCATATACAAATCATTTCCTTTTGAAAATGTAACAATTGAATTTTTGCATCCATATGCGCCAGAGTATGCGGCAGACATCGGCATTTCAACCCGGTATTCCGAACCCTTCATATATATTTTATATTTCATAGAATATGATGCGCTGGTTATTGAAACATCACACTGAACCGGCAGACCAAGTGCGGCCAGCTGTGAATATGCCAGATTTGAAAAATCGGTTGCTGCACCTGATGAAGAGGCATTGCCGGATGAACCGGTTGCAGAACTCCCGGAAGAACCGGAAGTTCCGGTAGATGTGTTTGCACCCGAAACCGCATTTCCACCTGAAGCAGGAGCACCTGGAGTTGTTGGGGTTTTTGCTTCGCCCGTACAACCAAAGAGAAGCAAGCCGCATAATGCAAATATGACTAAAATTTTAAGATCCATGATTTCACCATGTGTTTACGAACGGTGATATATAACCGAGGTTACAGAACCACCTGAAAATATAATGAATGGAAATTTTATAAATAGATTGAAACCGTGCTGGGGCATGGGAAGATTTGGGGGGAGGATCATGAGGAACCTCAAACTGAGGACAAACAAAACGACGCTTCGTTTTGTGGTCCATTGAACGAATACTTCGTTCAATTGGATGGGGCGCACCCCCTCCGCGGTTCGGAATAAAAAAGAGTTTTAAATAGAATCAATAATTAATCATAAGATACACATGTCCGACTTATCAGCAGAATTCTTTGGAAAGAAGATGAAGAACCCGCTCATTCTTGCTTCAGGAGTACTTGGCGTAACAAGAAAAAGCCTTGAATCGGTTGCGGAAAAAGGTGCCGGAGCAGTAACTGCAAAATCATTTTCCCTTGAAGCAAGAAAAGGCCATGAAACCCCGATCATTACGGAAACTGAATGCGGCCTGCTTAATGCAGTAGGCTATTCAAATCCAGGAATTGATGCTGGCCTGCAGGAATTCTCAGGATGGAAAAGAAATGAACCGCTGATTATCAGTTTAACCGCAGGAAATGAGAATGAATTTGCACAGCTTGCTGAGAAGGTGGATGCAACCAAAAAGGAAGTGAACTGCTCTGCAATTGAGCTTGCCTTATCCTGCCCGCACACGCCAGGGTTTGGCCTGATGGCAGGACAGGGAGATGCTGCAGCAACCGAAAGGATAACAAAAGCAGTAAAAGAAGTAACAGCCCTTCCAATAATAGTAAAGCTTTCACCTTCAATGCCAGGAGAGGTGCAGGCGGCAAAGGCAGCCGAGGAATCGGGCGCTGCTGCAATAAACATGGGAAACACACTTGGTCCTGGAATGAGGATAGATATTGAAAGAAAAAAGAGGATGCTTGCATTCGGACGCGGAGGCCTGAGCGGGCATGCAATAAAGCCGATTGCAGTAAGATGTGTGTATGATATTTACGATGCGGTGAAGATTCCAGTCATAGGCACTGGTGGAATGATTAATGGCGTTGATGCGATTGAAATGATGATGGCTGGTGCAAGGCAGGTGGGGGTCGGAACTGCGGTTTATTATAAAGGACTGGACGCATTCTCGCAAATTGAAAATGAAATGAATGACTGGCTGGATAAGCACGGATACAAAAATGTGAAGGAGATTGTTGGTGTTGCTCATGAGTAAACTACAACAGATGAAGAGATTACCAGAGTTGTCTTTGGTAGCAAGAACCAATGCGCCAATTAAACTGGCAGTCAGATTATGGAGGCAAAGGCTGCCAGTACTTGGAAATGAAAGCATGGCAAAACAAACTGCAGCCATGATTGGGGATGAACTGAAAGCAAAGGCGAGAAAAACGGAAGGAACGTTTGCTAAGGATGAAAGGGGAAATCCGGATTTCTCAAGACAACCGGAATACATACTGCCCCTGGCAAAAATACATGAGGAAGCTGCGCGCCATTATGAGCTTGCTGGAAAAAACATGGAAGCTGCTGAAGAAAGAGGCACTGCCGCAAGATATTATCGCACGATGTTCGCGTATCCATCGATTTCTTTACACCGGGAGCATGCCATTGTAACGGCAATTGAATTTAATGACAGAATGAAAAATGAGAACTCCAGGAAAGTTACGAGGTGAACTAGATGTTGTTTCCAATAAGAACCGCAAAGATTGTGAAGGTAATTGAAGAGAATTACAAAACAAAGACATTCGAACTTGAGGCTGAATTCGAAACTGAAAAACCAAAAAAGAAAACCAGTAGCAGGGCACGGAACACAGGATCGGAAATACCAAACGCCAGTCCCGGTCAGTTCATTATGGTCTGGCTTCCTGGAATTGGAGAAAGACCAATGGGAATCGAATCTCCAAAACCACTCACAATCAGTGTAGCCAATGCAGGAAAGGTAACTGCCGAAATGCACAAGCTAAAAGAAGGAGATATGGTTTCTTTCAAAGGACCGCTTGGAAAAGGATTTGATATTTCGAAACTTAAAAAAGGCGGTAAAATACTTATTGTGGCAGGCGGAACCGGGGTCGTCCCATTATATTTTCTTGCGACATATGCAAATGAAAACGGGCTTGAACCGTATGTCATACTGGGTGCACGAAGTGCAAAGGAACATACCTTCAAAAAAAGAATGACCGCAACGAGCAAAGAGGTTTTCATAACAACCGATGACGGAACAGAAGGAAGAAAAGGAAA
>CAZLMI010000137.1:2160-2930 GCA_964560865.1 Microcaldota archaeon | reverse complement strand
CTTTCGTCTTTTTTCAGATTTTTAGTCATGGAAAGAAACGCAACCATACTGACCAAAGGGTCCATAATCACAATCAAAAGCACAAATGCCTGAATGAATTGAAGATATGACGAAACCATGAGAAAGTTATCCAAGCATGGAATAAAAAGTTTCCTATCGCTATAATTACATGATTCTGGATAGTCCTCTTGTAAAAAAAGAAGGAAAAATACTTCGATGCAATGCCTGCAATCACAGATGCATGATTACCGAAGGGCATGCGGGAATATGCGGAATCCGTTCCAATGATAATGGAAAATTTAATCTTTCGGTATATGGCAGGCCATGCGCAATATGGATAGACCCGATTGAAAAAAAACCGCTTTACCATTTTCTTCCCGGAAGCAAAAGTTTTTCCATAGGAACGTTCGGATGTAATTTTGGCTGTGACTTTTGCCAGAATAGCGACATCTCACAGGCTCCAAAAGAGGCACGGCAACGTGACCCGAAAAGATGGAGGGAATATTTTGAAAAGATGCTGGAAAACCTGCAGGAACTTCCCCCGAAGGGGGCAGTGGAAACCGCACTTGCAAACAAATGCAAATCAATCTCTTATACGTACAATGAACCAACCATTTTCACCGAATATGCCATGGATATAATGGATGAAGCAAAGAAACGAAAAAGCAATCTCAAACACGTTTATGTGACTAATGGATATGAAACCGATGAATGCTGGGATTTACTAAAAGGAAAACTGGATGCTGCAAATATCGACCTCAAATCATTCA
>CAZLMI010000137.1:0-2150 GCA_964560865.1 Microcaldota archaeon | reverse complement strand
GATTTTGAATTCTATAAAATTCGCAAAAAAAACAGGAATGTGGGTTGAGGTAACAACCTTGTTAATACCCGATAAAAATGATAATCCGGATGAACTTAGACAGGCTGCGGAATTTCTTGCTGGAATTGACAAAGAGATGCCATGGCACATAACCTCATTCCATCCGGAGTACAAAATGTTGGACACCAAGGCAACGCCACCGGAAAGCATGATTAAGGCAAGGGAAATCGGACTTGATGCGGGCCTAAAACACATTTATCTTGGAAATCTGCAGGGAACATATTCGAATTATGAAACAACCATCTGCCCAAAATGCAAAAAAACAGCAATAAATCGGGAAGGATTTTCCTTGATTGAAAATAACATTATAGATGGCAAATGCAGATTTTGCAAATATAAAATAAAAGGAATCTGGTAATTATCTTTTTTTCTTACCGGATTTTTTCCTGGCAGCTGATTTTTTCCTGGATGTTTGTTTGTTCGGTTTTGAAGCCTTTTTTGTAACTGATTTGACTTTTGCATTTGGAACTGAATAGATTGGATTGTCCACATAAGAAAGCTGTTCCAGTTCAATTGCCATAAGCGCAAGTGTGGGCGTGACCTTTTCAAGTGAAAGTATCAACCGGTCAACCCAGCTCGCAACAAGCTTGACATCGGCAGTATTTCCTTTTGCAACCAGTTCATTTCTTAAAACTCTGAGTTCATCCCCAAATTCTTCGATTGTTTCAACCATAGGATACACCATATAATCGATTACAAATCAGAAACTGATTTCTGAATCATAATTACAACAAGGGCTTTTATTTTTATAAACCTAAGCATTGTCAAATATCCATGCAAGAACTGAAAATAAGGCCCGCTGCAGTTGCAGGATCGTTTTATCCGGACGACAAAAAAGAATTGGAAATCATGATAAACACATTTTTATCGAAAGCAAAGGAAGTAAAAACAAAAAGGAATCTCCGGGCATTGATTGTCCCCCATGCCGGATATGTCTATTCTGGTCCGGTTGCGGCAACAGGATACAGATTGTTGGCAACACAGGAAAAAAGGTTTGAAAAAATAATCTTAAATGGTCCGTCGCATTATGCCGCATTCTCAGGAATGGCCGGACCGGGCACGGATTTCTGGGAAACACCGATTGGCAGAATAAAAACAGAAAGTATTGTCAAAAAAATGGAAACAGGAAACCGAAAACTGATAACCGAACTCCCGCAGGTGCATGCGCCTGAGCATTGCCTGGAAGTACAAATTCCATTCATACAGGTTATTTTCAAACATGATGTAGTTATTTATCCGCTCATAACCGGAGAGGTAAATACAAAAGAAATCGCAGGAGTATTGGAAAGGAACATTGATGATAAAACAATTGTAATTGTAAGCTCGGATTTAAGCCATTATTTAACATATGAAAAAGCCCAACGGATAGATGGCCTGGCAAACAAATCAATACCGGCACTGGATACGGATACGATGGAAGAAAGCGGAGACGCCTGCGGAAAAACAGGCATAATGATTTTAATGCATATTGCGAAAAGTAAAAAATGGAAAGCAGAACTGCTGGACTATAGAAATTCCGGAGACACTGCAGGCTCCAAAGACAGGGTAGTCGGATATGGATGCTATGCATTTTTTGAATAAGGGTGGACACTATGAATGAAAAGGAAAAGGAATTCCTTCTGCAGCTTGCAAGAAGAGCGATAATGACTTATTTGACAAGCGGAAGAAAAATAGATGTAAAGCCATCTGAATTGCCATCTGAAAAGGTCACTGAAGATGGCGCATGTTTTGTAACTCTCAAGAAGAAAAAGGATTTGCGTGGATGCATAGGCACTTTGGAAGCCCATCGGCCATTGGTAATGGACGTAATTGACAATGCACTGAATTCGGCATTCAGCGACCCAAGATTTTATCCGGTTTCAAAGGAAGAAATGGAAGAAATAAAAATAAGCATTTCAATACTCACAAAACCAAAGACATTAGTTGCAAACGGACCAAAGGAAATTCTTGAAAAAATAATTCCAAAAAAACACGGAGTCATCCTGAAACAGGGTCTGGCGCGTGCAACATTCCTTCCGGTTGTCTGGGAAGAAGTCCCGGATATAAAGGATTTTCTCGAACACCTGTGTATGAAGGCAGGATTGAAAAAG
>CAZLMI010000136.1:1343-2946 GCA_964560865.1 Microcaldota archaeon | reverse complement strand
CTGGCAGGAACAATAAAGGAAGGAACCAAACTTGCGGAAAAATCAATAGATTCGGGAAAGGCTTTAGAAAAGTTGGACGCCTTGAGAAACTTCGTGGTGGAATGAATGGCAGATATACTTGACAAATTCATTGCAAATGCAAAAAAAACAATTGCCGAGGGGTATTACGAAGTTGAAAAGGCAAGCGCGGAGAAGGTTTCTTTAAAAGAGAAACTGATGAGACAGGAATTTAGCCTGATTTCAGAAATAAAGCACGCATCACCTGCAGGGGCATATGAACATGAAAATATAGATGTTGAAAAAACAGTTCAGTTATTTAACGAGGCGGGTGCCGATGCAATTTCATGCGTGGTTGAACCGAAAATATTCAAGGGAAAACTCAGCAACATAACAGCTGCAAAGAAAAGCGGGTTGCCTGTTTTTTTCAAGGATTTTGTAATGGATGAATGCCAGGTAGGCGCAGCTGCGGATTTGGGTGCAGATGCGATACTGCTTGTAATGAAGGTTATGGATAGGGAAAAACTTGATGTAGACAAATTCATAGAAAAGGCACATTCCCATGGATTAGAGGTATTGCTTGAGTGCTACAATACGGACGAAATGCAACGTGCAATGAAAACAAATGCAGATATGCTTGGGATAAACAACCGTGATCTTAGGACACTGCAGGTAAATATTAATGAAACAAGGAAAATACTTGAAGAAACTGAACCGGACCGGCCGTTAATCAGCGAAAGCGGAATAAGGACGGCAGAAGATGCAAAGTTCGTAAAGAAGGCAGGGGCAAAGGGAATTCTTGTTGGGACAGCACTCTGGACGAGCAATGACATGTATGCAAAAATAAGGGAGTTGAGACTGCAATGAAACACTTTGGAGAGTTTGGAGGGCAGTATGTTCCTGAATTATTGGTGCCAGTTCTGCAAGAATTGGAAAATGAATTTATAAACCTAGGAAATGATGAAAAATTCAGGCAAGAACTTGAATATTATCTGAAAAAATATGCAGGCAGGCCGACACCGCTATATTTTGCCAAAAACTTAAGCGAGAAACTTGGGTTCAAAATTTATCTTAAAAGAGAAGACTTGCTCCATACGGGAGCACATAAAATCAATAATACAATCGGCCAGGCACTGCTTGCAAAAAGAATGGGAAAGAAACGCGTGATTGCAGAAACAGGCGCAGGCCAGCATGGGGTGGCAACAGCAACTGCAGCCGCATTGTTCGGACTTGAATGCGACGTTTATATGGGTGCAGAAGATGCGGAAAGGCAAAAACTGAATGTTTACAGGATGAAACTACTTGGGGCAAATGTAAAGATTGTTGATGCAGGTTCAAAAACCCTGAAAGATGCGATAAATGAGGCATTGCGGGATTATGCAACCGACCATGAGAACACCCATTATTTACTTGGCTCTGCATTGGGTCCGCATCCCTACCCAACAATTGTAAAATATTTCCAGTCGGTTATTGGAGAGGAAGCAAAAACACAAATCATGAAGGCCGAGGGCAAAATGCCGGACTGTCTTGTTGCATGTGTTGGAGGTGGCAGCAATGCAATCGGATTGTTTTCCGCTTTTTTAGATGACAATGTAAGATTAATAGG
>CAZLMI010000136.1:0-1333 GCA_964560865.1 Microcaldota archaeon | reverse complement strand
AAGCAGGCGGAAAAGGAACTGCGAGTGGTAAACATGCCGCACGAATAAGCGGGGATGGAAGAAAGGGAATACTCCATGGATGCCTTAGCTATGTATTGCAGGACAATGGACAGATAAGAGAAACATATTCGATTTCAGCCGGACTGGACTATCCTGCAATCGGACCGGAACATGCCTATCTGCACGAACTAAAAAAAGTAGAATATGTAGCAGCCAGTGATGAAGAGGCATTGTATGGATTTCACCTGCTTGCTGAAACAGAAGGAATAATACCTGCGCTGGAATCCGCCCATGCTATAGGGTATCTGCCAAAATTAAAATGTAGGAAGGAGGCGGTGGTTATAGTAAACCTTTCAGGCCGCGGGGATAAGGATGTTGCACATGTTGCAAAGCAGGAGGGTGAAGACCTGTGAAATTTATTCCATATGTATGCTGCGGTGATCCAAACCTTGAATTCACTGAAAAACTGGTGGAAACACTTTCCGAACATGCCGATATTATAGAATTGGGAATTCCGTTTTCCGACCCAATTGCAGACGGAAAGACAATCCAGCAGGCAGCGGCAAGAGCATTGAAAAACGGAGTTACAGTTGAAAAGATATTTGAAATGGTCAAAAGACTGCGGATAAAGTTGAAAACACCTTTTGTATTTATGACATATTATAATATAGTGTACTCTTATGGAAAGGAAAAATTCCTGAACAAAATGAAGGAACTTGAAGTGCAGGGTCTGATCATTCCTGACCTGCCGTTTGGAGAAGACCCTGAATTTGAAAAAATTGCCAAAGAAAAAGAAATTTCAATCATAAACCTGATTGCAATGAACACTCCAAAAGAGCGAGCCAGGAAGATACTGGAGAAAGAGGGTATGTTTACTTATCTGGTTTCCGTTAGTGGTGTCACCGGTGCAAGAAGCGAAATTGACGGGAAAAGCCTGGAATTCGTAAAAAGGATACGGGAAATCGGACCGCAAAACAAGTTGTGTGTCGGATTTGGAATTTCAAACGCAGAAAATGCAAATAAATTTGTAAATGCAGGTGCTGAAGGAGTCATAGTAGGAAGCATGATTGTTGAGATGTACTCAAAAGGCAAAACACCAGAAGAATATATTGAAGAAATAAAAAAGTTCTCACAAGGATTTAAAAAAACTAACAAAAACTAAAGACACATGGTACTGGTCACACGAAGAAAATTTGTAACTGCATGCTTTGCAGCAACAGCGTATTTTGGAGGGTGGAAATGCAGGCCGATGAATGAAGGAATTGCAACTAAGGGGGATTATAGAGCAGCAGGCATCCAAATGGAAAGTACAAAAACTGCGGGAGATGCAAAA
>CAZLMI010000135.1:2422-2956 GCA_964560865.1 Microcaldota archaeon | reverse complement strand
ATTTATGGAATAAAACAGGATCCTTTCCCCATAATCAGCATAATACACGAAAGTATTCCCGTCACTTGACCAAGTGGACGTTCCAAAACTTTTATTGAATTCATAAATCAATTCATAGTTTGGTAAAGAGTAAACTAAAAGCGAGACATATGAATCAAATTCACCTGCTATAAGGTATTTTCGGCTTTGGTGATATGAAAGACCTAGTCTATATGGTATGGGAATCTCATTTATTGATGTTTGATTTTGTATGTCGTATATTCCTAGTCTATAACATTCATGTGGACTGCATGGATTGTAGATAACTGCAAGATGACTGCCATCTGTACTTATCGTTGCTGAAAAATCAGTGATAGGGTATGTTCTGTTTAAATGGGAAACATTCAATTTTTTTGTCTTTAAAAGTTCCCCATTTTCGGCATTCCAGAATTTAAGGCAATATGTTTTATTATCACACGCATATCCTTCATACTGAAGAGTTATTAGTTCTCTATCGGAGATCCATTTCATATCATCAACCCCACCATACTCCAG
>CAZLMI010000135.1:1709-2412 GCA_964560865.1 Microcaldota archaeon | reverse complement strand
TGTTCTCTAAATTTAGAATGCATGTCGAATGCCCTCCGTCAATAGCCAGTTTTTTTCCATCTGGGGAATATTTTAATTGTCTTATTGAATCAAAATCACATTCTCCTTTAATTCCCCAGAAAAAAAGAAAATACACTGCAATTAGACCTATTAGCAAAAATAAGCCAATGAGATGTATTTTTTTCATTTTTCCACTTATATATCTGGTTTGCTTAAAATTAATAGTTTATGCCCCCAATGCGATATCAACCCAATCGACAAGCAGAACCAGTGAAAAACTGTGAACGGTGATCCGTTCACAAAATCAATTAAATGGTGTTTGGCATATTTTCCTAATCAAAACCGACAAAGACGGCAATGTGAAATAATATAATTTAGATATGATATTAAAGATGCAATCTTCATTTCAGTTCCATATCAACATGCATAACACCATGCATCTCATACGGTTCTGAGACCTGCACAAAACCGGATTTTTCATAAAACTCCTTTGCAGCAAACTGGCTTTTTAGCCATACTCGTTTCGGCATGGATTTTTTTGCCCAGTTAACAATATACTCAAGTAACTTTTTTCCTATTTTATTTTTTCTGGAGTTTTTTTCCACTGCCATTCGTTCTATCTTATATTCTTTGTCCGCTGTTTCCCGGACTCTTGCAGTTGCCACGGTTTTTCCATCTATTTTTGTTATAAAATGCACTGCAT
>CAZLMI010000135.1:0-1699 GCA_964560865.1 Microcaldota archaeon | reverse complement strand
AAATCCCTGTTCAATTATAAATACATCCACCCTGAGCCGGATTGCATCTATGAATCCTGCAATGTCATCTACTTTCATGTGGATTATTTCCCCGGGCATCCATTCAAACTCCTATAAGTCCTTTCAGCTCGCTTCCTATAATGTATGAAAGCACAGCACCAATAATACCCAACATCCCATATTGCAATCCGTGCACTATAGGGTTTTCATCGCTTATTTTTCCTACATACGCTCCAAATAAGAAGAGTACGATTATTCCCATCAGCAAGGAAGTTATCATTGCATTTTGGACAGGTAACAGCAAAAACGGAACAACCATTATAAGTGAAAGCGACATTGCGCTAATGAACGAAGCCAGGCTGTTGAGTATGTTCTCATTGACACTGTGCACATGCACGTCCTCCCCATTCTTTACTTTAGCTTTTTGAACTCCCCGTTCAGTTGCCTGTGAAATGTATACTCCGACCGAGTTTGCAAATGAATTCGAAACCCCGCCAATGACTCCTGCAAGTACGACGAGTTTTGCGTCCGATGTTGCTGCAGCCGAACCTATGATTATTCCAAGAACACAAATCAGTCCATCCGTTATTCCAAATGCCGCCCCTTCAAGTATTTCTATGACCTTCATCAGGTCACCCGTTCTATAAATACCTTATTTTCCGTTCCCTGCCAGTCCGAACCGATCTGAAAACGCATCCATCCGCCTGCATTCGGGGTGATTGTCTGGTCCTTATCTATCTTATATTTTATTATGCTGGATATCTCATTCGTTTTGCTATTGGCATTATTCATGACAAATGTAATCTCCCCTCCACTGCCAACCCGGGTTATTTTTATGCTCCCGACATTCTTCGGTACGTATACGTCTGCATACAATGTGGTGTTTGTTCCGAGGCTTCCTACCGAGTTGGCAAGGTATGCCAGCCTGAAAACTGCGAGTTCTGCCTGATGGAGTGCAATCTCTTCGTTTGCTTCGTTGGATTTGTAATATACCATCACCAGCAACGGTATGAATACTACAAGTACCAGTCCTATTATCACTATCAGTTCTATGCTCAGCTGTCCTTTCATTTACTTCTACCTTTGCGCATTTCTTTTTTCTTTATCAATACCTTGTCAAGTTCTGCACACAATTCATTTACCAGTTCTTTAATCGAATGTTTTTCTGATGAAAGGGAAACAGTTCCCATATCTGTTTCCACATGTACGTTCATGGTAAACATTGATTTTTTTTCTTTTATATGCACTGAAATTTTTGTGACTTCCATTCCTTTGGAGAATTTATTGGTTATCCCCAGAAACGATTCCTTTATGTTTTGATAAAACATCTTGTGGTCTTCATCCAGACCGCTTATCATAACTTCAGTTTTCTCTTCTGCCATTCCCTGAAGCCTCTTGAAGATGTCGAGAGCAGATATAACCCCTACTGGTTTTCCGTTGGACAATACCACTACTGAAGACACTGTTTTGTCTATCATTTTTTTTGCTACATCTTCTGTAGTCGACTCTTCCGTTACTGTGGTCAGGTTCGGTCTTAATACGTCTGCAAGTCTTTTGTTTTCGATTGTCTGTACTTCCCTTACTGCCATTGGCATTCTGTCGTTATTCTTTGGACCAACCATAAAAGAAGTAAAATCCAGTGTTGATATCATTCCAACCGGATTTCCACGTTTTGTTACAATCAGTCTATGTGCGTTGT
>CAZLMI010000134.1:0-2982 GCA_964560865.1 Microcaldota archaeon | reverse complement strand
AACAGGATTTCATCCGTTTGAAATGCTTGCATTTGGCGACGATTCTATTGACGAATATGCTGCTCATAGGAATAAGGTTCCATTTGTCAAACTTTCTTTGGAAGATAAAATACAATTAGAGAATGAATTGGTCTGTGTGTTTGGAGCGAACATACTTGGTAAACCCCCAGTAAAAAAAGAACTCATATGTGGTGTCGAGCAATTATCTAAAAAAGGTCCTACTACATTAACATCCAATCCAGTTTCGGATCTTCCAGTACCTAAACCACCAGAACCAAAAAAGAGACCTGGTTTTTTTAGAAGGCTTTTTGCAAGAAATAGATGATACGAATACTTGCATTCAACATACGACCGTATGCACTTCAGCCTTGATGCTACTCCTGCTAAGATGTATTTGAGGAAATTAAGGAATAATTAAAAGGGGAAACTATGAAACAAGATCAACGAGATAACCTTAAATCAGGATACTGCAATTTCGAATAAATTTCAATAGATTTATATTATTTCGTTTAATTCAGTTAATCAGGTGAATTTCATGGGAAATAGCAAAAAAGATTTACACAGGAGAAAAGCTAATCTTAAGTCAAGGCTGGAAGAACTTGAAAAGCAGGCAAAAATGGATCCGCTTAAAAGAAACAAATCCATATACGTGGAAATGGAAGACATAAAGAAAAAACTTTCAAATATGGATGTTTGAGTCATGTATCTGTTTTCCGAAATTGCCGGTTCAAATGACGTGCAATCCGCGGGTGAAAAATCCAGGCTCAAATCCTCTGACCAGCAGTTCATCGAATTCGCAGAAAAACTGGTTAAAGACGAAAAAAGACTTGAACAGAACATGTTATCATTTGAACTTAAAACCCTTTTTGGTTCAAACGAAATATATGGTAAAAACGGGGTTTACTCAAAAAAACTGGATGTCTGCGGATATTCTGTTGAAAGAATTCAGGATTTTGAGATGATTTTTAATCCATCCGATTCAGGTTCAATTAAACTCAGTTTTTGGAAAACGGATAATTCATATTTTTTTCTGGCATATGGCGGATGTGAAGTCCTGGAAGTGTGCATGTTCGGGCCATTCAAATTTCCATTTTCCGATGTCAGGACAATTAACCTGAATGAAGTGAAAAATAAATTCTTATTTAATGTAAACCCGGCAGATATTCAGGAGAACTCAAGGCAAATAATCTTTATTCCGCCAACCGAACCTGTGGTGGAAAAAACATTCGTCGGACTTACCAGTTCTCTCAGGAATCCGACTGAAAAAGATATTGAAATAATCGTATTTGCACCGGTTTTAAACAATCCCAAAAATCCGTTTATTCTGGAACTAAAAGGTAAATCCATTGGTTTTAAATCATCAAACCGCCCACCCCCGGAACCTCCGCCTCCGTTATCATTAATCATTCCTGCAAATTCAAGGGTCAAATTCGAAACAAGGATCCAACTGAAGGATTATACCTACGATTCCGGTGCATTGGTCGAACTGCACTGGTTGTTTCATCACTGGTCTGGCGAAAAACCCAATGGTCTATTCCATATAAATTTGGTATAATCCAGGATATTAAAAATCAGAATTAAATATAAAAAATAAAAAATTAATGATATTTCCTATGAGTATCATAACTCTAGAATCTATCTCTGCTTTTTGGTCTATAACAATTCCTGCAGTAAACCGGTTTACCTTCTGTTGGTTTAAAGGGAACTTTACACGGCTGACCACATTTTGTGCAAACTGCATCATACATGGGTCTGTCGCTATAGTCATCGCTCATTTATATTTCACCTATTTTTTTGGGTTTATTACCCGTTTCTTTTAGATACCCGGTTATAAAAACTCGATTTAGTTTTTAAATTTCGTTTAGATAACCAATATCTGCTAATAATACCAGCAGTTCTGTTTAAAATGCCATCAGTTAGTGTCCAATAGCCTAAAATTCAAGAAAATAACAATTAAAATATTATGGGCCCGACGAGATTTGAACTCATGACCTTTCGATAACAACGGCTCCTTTTCCTTTTTTCAAGAGCACTCTGGTTTCTTTTAAACCCGGGGGCCTTTCTTTATCAAAGAAAAGGGGCCTTATCAGTCGAACGCTCCAACCGGACTGAGCTACGGGCCCGTTATCCATCCTGTCCATGTTTTTTGAATACACGACTGGATTCGCTTCATTTATCTGGTAGTCAGATACGTTACTACTAATACAACCAACCAGATTTCCTGAGGCATAGGAGAGTATTATTCACTCAGATTTTAAAATAATTCTATCGCCATTTAAATCATGAAAATAGCATTTATTTCCGATACTCATCTTGGTTATCCCCGTTTTGAAGAGGACAGCTTCATTCAGGGCGAAGCCGCTTTTCTTGATGCATGCTCAAAATGCGACGTTATCCTTTTTGCGGGGGATTTGTTCGATGTTAAGATTCCCAAGCTTGAGACAATCGAAAGGGCAATTTCAATTTTTCAAAAGGTTAAAAATTCAGGGAAAAAGATATTTGCAATACACGGAAATCACGAACGAAGGACAAAGGAAATGACCAACCCTGTTCAGTTGGTTGCCGCTACTGGTTTGATCGAGTACCTTCACGGTTCCCAGATTCTTTTTGAGCACAACGGGGAAAAATTGCAAGTATTCGGTTTGGGAAGCGTGCCAGAAGAATATGCGCTGACTGCTCTGGATAAATATATGAAAAATTTCAAACCTGTCGAGAACGCGTTCAGGGTACTAATGATTCATCAGACCTTAAAGGAAATGGTTCCGGGCGCTTCCAATGAACTTTCAATGGATGATATCGATCGTTTTCCATTTGACCTTGTCGTGAATGGGCATATTCATGCAAAGTATATTGATGTTCCAAGAAAGCTTATTCTTCCGGGGAGTACCGTTGTTACCCAGATTAAACCTGAAGAAACCGAATCCAAAGGGTATATTCTATACGATACAATCACAAAGAACTGCGAATTTGTTCCGATAAAAT
>CAZLMI010000133.1:0-3004 GCA_964560865.1 Microcaldota archaeon | reverse complement strand
CTGTTGGATGAGAAACGCGGAAGCGGGGTGGAAAGCGCAGTAGCGCATGTGATGGAACTCCTGGACGGCTCATACTCTGACGTGGCAATCTTCGAATCAAAACTGCTGGTTTTCAGGGACCCGCATGCAATAAGACCATTATGCTGGGGGGAAAATGAGGAATTCATAATATTCGCATCTGAAAGTGTTGTTCTTGATATAAACAAGGTTCCGTACAAGGGTGAAATCAACGGCGGCGAAATGGTATTGATAAATAATGGAAAAATAGAAAGAAAAATAATAAGCGGCAAAGAACCAAGGCATTGTATGTTTGAACACGTATATTTTTCGAGACCGGATTCCATGGTAAATGGAAAACTCGTTTACCAGTCAAGAAAAAATCTGGGCGAACAGCTGGCAAAAGAACATCCAGTGGATGCAGATGTGGTCATATCAGTACCGGATTCTGCAAGACAGGCAGCAAGGGCGTTTGCAGAAACACTGAACCTGCCAGTAGAAGAGGGGCTCATCAAAAACAGATACGTTGGAAGGACATTTATAATGCCGAACCAGACGACAAGGAAGCATTCGGTAAGACTGAAACTAAACCCGGTGCGTGGGATAATAGATGGAAAAAGAGTTGCTGTTGTTGATGACAGCATCGTCCGGGGAACGACATTGAAGGAGATTGTAAAACTGGTCCGGGAAGCGGGTGCACTCGAAGTTCACCTGAGAATAACCTGCCCTCCGATAAAGGCACCGTGTTTTTATGGAGTAGACATGTCAACTTATGAAGAATTGATAGCGAATAAGAAAACAGTGGATGAAATCGCAAAGGACCTGGATGTAGACAGTTTGGGGTACCTTTCAATCGAGGGTTTGAAAAAAGCGCTGGGGATTCCAATCTGCACGGGTTGCCTTAATGAAGAGTATATAACAAAATACGCCAAAAAACTTGCGAACGAAAAAAAAGAAACGCGCGGGTGTGGATAATTGAATGCAACCAACACGATAATCGGTGCATGTGTGGCCATATTTGTGGTTGAACTGATAATGCCGGGAATCATAAATGTTTTCGCGTTTAGCGCATCAACAGTGTTCTACGAACCATGGACGATAGTGACCAGCATGTTCCTGCATAGTGGAATAACCCACCTATTGTTCAACATGTTTGCATTGTTCATGTTTGGCGGGACACTGGAAAGGAAAGTAGGAACAAAATATTTTCTGGGTCTGTATCTTGTTTCAGGAATTCTTGGGGCAATCGGGTTTGGTCTGACCAGCCCGAATGGTGCGGCCGTGGGTGCATCCGGTGCGATATATGGGGTAATCGGCGCACTTGCACTTTTGGAACCGCATATGACAATATTTTTAATGGGGATTCCGATGCCGATGTATGTTGGCGGGATAGTATATGCATTGATAGAGCTTGTAGGTATGGGGGGAACAAATAGTTTTGGGAGCAAAGATAATATTGCACACTCGGCACACCTGGTTGGTTTGTTGGGTGGACTTGGAGCGGCATTGGTATGGAAGTCCCGGAATACACAAAAATATGAATGGGAAAAATAGCAGTATAAGAAGATGGTTATATGGTTGTAGTCGAATTTCAGATGAAAGAAATAGAGGGGGAAAGTGGATTCGCCAGAAAAAAGATAATTGACGGACTCACGGAAATGGGCGCACCGTGTGAAGAAAATGAAGGAAATTTAGTTGTGGAACTTACGCCAAACCGGCCAGACTGGTTCAGTATGAATGGATTAATCCGCGCCCTTAGAACGTATTATGGTGGAGAGATAAAAGGATACCACATAAATAAATCGAAGTATGTGGTTGAAGTGGATGGCTCGGTAAGCATGAGACCATACACGGTGTGTGCGATTGTCAAAGATCTGAAGTTCACGGACCAGCGGATAAAGGACATGGTGATGTTGCAGGAAAAATTAAACCTTACCCTGGGCAGAAAAGTAAAAAAATTCGGAATGGGAATATACCCATTGGAGAATATTGAATTTCCGGTAAAATACACGACCATGAAACCCGAGGAGATAAATTATCAGCCATTGACATACGAAAAACCGGCAAATGCAGTGGAAATACTCACAAACCACCCAAAAGGAATGGAATATGGATACTTATTGAAAGACTGTAAAAGATACCCAGTATTTGTAGATGCAAAGAAAAGGATAATGTGCTTAATTCCGATAGTGAACTCGGCTGAAACCGGACAGGTGACTGAAGAGACGCGGGAGGTATTTATTGAAGTAACTGGAATTGAAATCAACAGTATAATGGCGGCACTGAACATAATTGTTTGTAATTTTGTCGATATGGGCGGCAAAGCGTATGAAGTAAAAGTGAAATATCCTGATAAAAAAATAACAACCCCAGACCTAACCCCGAATAAAATAAAGATAAACCTGGGACGAATTAGTAAGATACTTGGAATTGAAATAAAAGAAAACGATGCAAAAAAAATGCTGGCACGAATGGGATATGAATATAATAAAGGGATTGTAATGATACCCCCTTATCGTGCAGACGTAATACATGAAGTAGATGTAATGGAGGATCTTGCGATAGTATATGGATATAATAATTTCAAACCCACACTCCCAGGGTTTTTCAATGAAGGGGAAACAAATAAAACGTGGGATGATGTGGACAGTACCTTGCGTGGAATGGGTTATTCTGAAATAGACAGCTTTGTTCTTACCAACAAGGATAAACTGAAGATGATTGGATATGATAGGGAAGCCAAAGAAATAGAAAACCCAAAAACAGAGGAATTTACAGTAATTCGCCCGACATTATTCATAAGCATGCTGGAGGCATTTTCATATAATAAGATGAAAGGACTCCCGCAAAAATTTTATGAGATTGGGGTTATTTATGAAAATGACGAAAGTAAGAAAAAAGTAGCGTTTGGATGCTCTGATAGGAATATTGAATTCTCAGAATTTAGGGGAATTTTACAAAGTTTAATGAAAGAACTTAAGTTTGATTTTGAATTAAAAAGTGAGGA
>CAZLMI010000132.1:0-3105 GCA_964560865.1 Microcaldota archaeon | reverse complement strand
CTTTGCAGGATATGACGATGTGATGGTCAGCCTCGGCTGCTCGGAAGCAGTACTCGGATTAAAGGGAGTTGGAAAAACTGCGTTTACCGCAGCAAAAATAACTTCAATTGGAACACGAAGAAGGATAATTCCAATACAGGACATTGAAGAAATTCCTGTCAGGGCATTCAGAAAACGTGGATACCATATAGGTGCGGCCCGTGTGCAGGCATCGGATATGGAAGAAACACGAACCAAAGAACTCGACCTTGTTTCAATGGCAAATGCACTTTTGCGTATGGGTGATGCCGCACTTATAATAAACGAGGTAAGATCGCGTGTTGCAGTACAGGGAATCATCAACCTTCTCAACACCCAGCCGGGAGTATTTTTATTATACAACCTCCATGCCGAATCGTTGAGGGATGTGCAAGACAGGCTCGAACTTGTTTTCGGCATACCTGCAGCTTCAATGTATGCCACTGATCGATACAGCTTCCTGAAAAAAGTGAGGTTTGGAAGGCGTGGCAGGATATACCGGGTTCTTGGTTTTGAATATGAAACAGACATGGAAGAAAAAAAGTTTGTCGAAGTTTTCAGATTTAGACGGGGAGAAACAATAGATAAATGTGTTCTGGAGGCGAAATTCCTGAGAAATCCAGAAGCCCAGATGTACGATTTTGGAAAGGTGGATTTGAATAAAATTGAAAAGGAAATGGACCTGGTATTTATTCCACCGGCGCTTGCAAGACGATCGGAAGAAACTGGCATATCCCCGGAACAGTACATAATGCAGGCATTTTTCAAGGGAAAAATGTATTATGCAATATATGAAGCAAGCAAATATACGAAGGACAGGATACTGCTTGAGCTAGATTTTGTCATGAAATGCAATACTGAGGCAAACAAGCTTCTGGCAAGCATGGAAAAAGAGGGCAGTTCGGTTGACTTTGCAGATGCCTGGAAAAAATGGGAACCAATGTTCAAGGAAATACTTAGCACAGAATTGAATAAACGAAGAATGGATGCAGTGCAATTGCCACCGACAAAAAAACCGCCATCACCGCCACCGCCTGCAAAAACAATTACTGCAAAGACCCCAGATAAGATGGCGGTAGCCGCCAAAAAGGACGAACCCCGGCCTGCACCTCCAAAAACAAAACCAGAAACGGGCATTCAGGCAAAAACAGCGGCAAAAAAACCACTGAGCCTTAAGGACAGGTTAAAGGAAAAGGCAAGCGCTGCGAAGAAAAAGAAATGATCACCTGCGTAATCTTTCGGCAAGTGCAGCAAGCTTTGAGTTGTCTGGAAAATCCATGCTCATTTTATGCACCAGATGGATTATTTCCTGCCCCCCAATTGGATTCCTGCCAATAATATTGACCATATCGAATTCATACCTGGGTCTGATAAAAAATTCCTGGACTGCCGCATCACGAACAGATTTAACATCGCCACCATCCTTGATTTGAACTACCTGATGATTGGCATCAAATTGATCAAAAGTTACTCCTCTTAAAAAACCATTGCCCAGATTGCCAAAAAGTACCTGCCAGTAAAGAGCAGTTCCCGGCATGGGCGCAACTATGGGAAAATACGCATATGGCATATTCCTTAATTCAAAAATTTTTTCATAATCCAATTCGATATCTGCAATAGTATGGCCAGGATATCCAGCCATATGGTCACCAAAATAAAGGAGATTGTGGCCGTTCATCCTGTTGATTGCTGATTGTATTTGAGCACTACGATTTTCAAGATAGTCTGGCCTTCCATAACCCACCACTGCAGAATCCAGCATGGATTCTATTCCAACAAAACAAAAAACAAAACCAGCAGTATACATTGATTCGAGCAATACATCGCCTTTGGAACCAAGAATGGTTTTGTTGTCAAGGAATGAATTAAAATGAAATTTTAAACCCGCAGCATGAATTGCCGAACATAACTTACTTATGCGTGAAGGAGATGCACCAAAATCTTCATCAATAATATTTATCATAATTTTACTGACTGGCCATACAGAACTGAATCTTTTCCAGATTTCCTGAAGTTCACTGAGAACTGAGGTTGTTGCCCTGAATTTTAAACCAGGATAATTGATGCCAGTCGAACAGTAAGTGCAATTGTACCTGCAACCGCTGGAAGTCATCAAAAGAAGAAACGGATAATTCCGTCCAGTTGCATAATGTTTCATAGGGTCAAAATCAGGATTTCGAAAAGGCGCCGGGTAGAAATCAAGACCGAGGCGAGACCCAGGGTTTGCCATCAGCGCCCCGTTTTTCAGGAATGCAATTCCAGACACTTCTTCTGGAGTTTTTTTTAATTTCAGAACATCGATGATGTCCAGTATGGTAAGAACACCTTCACCTATGCATGCATAATCAACAATTCCATGCTGAAAAACAAAACGAAGATCATCCTTAAAGATATCCGCACCTTTTGGATTAATATGGCTAAGTGAATCAAAGAGCAAATACTGATTGCCAACGCTGGTGGTGTGATAACCACCAAGTATTACCGGCAATCCCAATTTTTCTTTTAACTTTGCTGCAACTGACAGCCCTTTTCTGAAGTTGTATGTGAATGTACTGAAGCAGGCAACATCGGGCTGCCAGGATCCTATTTCTGCAACGAACTGACCGTTTGATTTGATGGCAGGATAGTTCTGAGGAGAATTATGGTCGAAACAGCCTGCAAGCTGATCAAAAATCCGAATCTGATAACCTTCGGACAATAATGCCGCTGCGAGTATTTCAAGCTGATAGGGCTCCCCCATTTCCTTCACTGCCTCTTTTTCTTCACCACCGATCAAAGTACCAAGAGGGCGAATCAATGCTACTCGAATCTCATTATTTTCTTTTTTGTGAATTGGTTTTCCAGGTTTTAGCTCATGATAAGGAAGGAAATTCAACTGCCTGATAGTTTCTTTTGCTCGTTTACATGGCACTGAATGAGAACCTGCAAGCAAACCAGCAGCAATTGCAGAATTGCACGCCATTCTTCTTTGAATCATTTTTTAATCCACCATATGTTATAATTAGCGACAAGTTTTATATTAAATTTATTTCTAATTTTTTTGACAAAACGAAAGATTTATTAAAATAATTAAGTAAAAGTCATATA
>CAZLMI010000131.1:1447-3142 GCA_964560865.1 Microcaldota archaeon | reverse complement strand
ACGAAGTTATGTTGTTTTTAAGCGGATCGATTTTTGGGATTACCAAAAAAAGAAAATAGAGAAAAACCAGAATGCCCGGCAGAATAAAGATACCTGGTGATTTATCTGAAAAACCATCTGCCTTCCCCGCAGCATTCCAGTGAATCGCAACCTTGTCAGGGAGTAATGAAAATATCAAAAATGTAAAAAGGAAGCTTGCAATAATCACTGCAAGCATGGATTTATTGATGGTGTCCATAGTAAAACCGCTATTCGATTGTTACATCATCACAAATCTGCCATCCGGAAGATAACGTACATGAATTGTCCTTTCCATACTGGAGATATGCTTTATATGCAGGAACCAGTGTAGACGTACACATCGGAGTGCATATTTTCGAATAGTTGCCCATCCTGTCATAATAATCTCTGGCGCGGCTTACATTGAAATTTGTGGCAGCACAGGAATAACAGGTTGCATCCAGACTTTGAGCATATTCAGTCTTGGCAGTTACACCACCAGCTTCGCAACAGGTTGAACATTTACTGCACAGGTATTGAACTCGTGCAGAACGACATTCGTTGCTCTTGGTAAGAAGATTGGTGGTAATTGCCTGATAAACCGAATTGGAAGAATTGCATGCAGGCATGGTAAGATTGGCAGTAGAATTTGTAGTATTGATTGTCGTATTGGCAACAACCGGAGCTGCAGTACATAAACCAGGTGCAGAAACAACACTTCCGTTTGCACAGACATATTTCGGGCAAAGTGCCAACGAAGTTGCATTGCTTCCGTCAGGACAGATATATATTACTGATGGGGTCGTGGAAACGGAAACATTTGATGCGGAAGAAGTGGAATTGCACATGGAAGGAAGAGAAACAGTACTACCGTCAGAACAAACATACTTCTTGCAAAGTGCCAGCGAAGTTGCATTGCTTCCGTCAGGACAAACATATACTACCGTGGGGGTTGAAGCTCCGCCAGTGGCGTTGGAAACGGATGAAGTGCCTGCAACTGGACAAAGGGTTTGATCAGACACAACAGTGCCATCCGAACAGACATATTTGGTAGTAGTTGAAGCAGACGACGATGTCTGGGTATTTGCAGTGCAAAACATGGGATTGGTCACCGTAGTGCCATCCGGACAAACATATGTTGATGATTGGACATCAATACAACCGAAGGATACCAGAAATAATACAAAAATCAACGAAATAAATATTTTTTTCATTTATTCACCAAAAATACGTTTACTATTTACATTTTTAAATACTACATCGGAAATTTTTTCTCGTTTTCAATCAATGAATCGATTGCAGGGAGTTTTTTTCCTTCCAAGAACCGGAGCAATGCTTTTCCTGAAAGACTTACATAACCAAAGCTGGACAAATCAAGACCGAATTTTTCAATTGCAGTGATGGTGTGCCCGCCACCCAAAAGAGAAAAACATTTGCTTTCAGAAGTAGCCTCAAGTACTGCTTTTGTACCGGAACAAAAATCATCAAGCTCATAAACTCCGGCAGGACCATTAACAACGATGGTTCCGGCAGCAAGAAGTTCTTTTTTATATAATTCGGCAGTTTTTGGCCCGATATCATAAATCTGGCCATCCCGGATTTCACCAACATTACAATCAATGCGTTTTTCATCGATATAAAGGCCAACATCGACAGGCAACACGACGTGGTCATTGCAAAGTTCAAGTATCTCCT
>CAZLMI010000131.1:0-1437 GCA_964560865.1 Microcaldota archaeon | reverse complement strand
CAGGAACATATTCCATCAAACGAGAGGACTGCAGGAAATATCGTGAATTGCCCACATTTTCACCTTTTGCATAAAGCAAAAGTACTGCAAGGGCACCACCCACCAAAACGCGCTTAACTTTCCCTGCACCCAGCCATTTCTTCATTATCATGAATGAATCGGAAACCTTTGAACCGCCAAGAAAGAAGGTAACATTTTTTGCATCCAATACCTTTTCAATTGCATTAACTTCTTCCCAAAGCACATCACCCGCAAATGATGGGAGGGTTTTCATAAAGCCAACCGTACTTGAATGTTCCCTGTGTGCAACCGAAAGGGCATCGAGAACAAAATAATCCGCCAACGGGGAAAGTGCATGAATTATTTTTCCATCCGAACTTTCTGTTTCACATTGCAAACTGCGCACATTCTCCAAAAGAAGTATTTCACCATTTCGCATATCCTTGATGGAGCTGATGGCTTTTTCGCCAATCAAATCATTGACATACATTACTGAAAGGGCAGTTATTCGCTCGAGCAAATTTGCATGTTGATCCAGGTGGGTGTAATCTTTATCCCCCAACCTGCCCTGATGCGCAAGAACAACCACTTTTGCACCCCTTTGGGAAAGTTCCTTGATAGTCTGTGCATGTGCATGTATTCTTGGACTTTCCACAATTTTTTTATCTTCAAGTGGAGAATTCAAATCCGCACGAACAAGAATGGTTTTTCCTGAGACTTCAAAATCAGCTATTTTTCTCATTTTTTTCACCTGTTTTTGTTTCGGCTGGTTTCGTTGTTTCTGCCGGTTTTGTTTCTGCGGTTTTTGGCTTGCCCCAGTTAGCTTTTGTAGAACATGCTGGATTGATACACATTTTGAAACTTTTACGCCCCTTGCGTATAACGAAAATTTCTGGACGGCTGCAAACCGGACAAACAGAACCAACAGACTTGATAAGTGCACCACCCGGAAGAGGATAGGTGTTCCTGCAATCAGGATAACCCGTACATCCGACAAACTGCTTGCCGGCACCCATCCGGATTATTCTAAGATTATTTCCGCATTTTTCACAAACACCGAGGATGCTCTCTTTTACCTGAGTTACTTTTAATGCTTCAATAAGATCTTCTCCGATTTTTCTTTCGTTCTTTTTCCACCGGTCTAAAAGCTGGACTAGTAGTTCCTGGCCGTTTTTTATTACGGCATCTTTGTCTGTTTTCCCCTCTTGTATACTTTCCATATCCAATTCAATTTTTCTGGTGAGGTCTTCATCCAGTATCTCAGGGGCATATTTTTTCAGAATATCCCGTACTTTCATCCCGAAATCGGTAACATCGATGGACTTGTCTTCCACATAACCCCGCTTGTAAAGGGTTTCTATGATGACTGACCGTGTTGCCTTGGTTCCCAAATGCCTTTTTTCAAGTTCAGAAACAATCGACGCCTGGGTAAATCGG
>CAZLMI010000130.1:0-3174 GCA_964560865.1 Microcaldota archaeon | reverse complement strand
TGGCAATATCTTAAATAGTAAATAAGAAAAATGTTTATGCTAATGCTTTAACTATTACATTCCCGAATTCTTTTGAAGCATCCGGTCCGTTTGCAGTTATTATATTCCCATCTATCACTATTGGTTCATGTACAAGGACTGTCCCGCTTTTCCTCAATAATGACACCGATTCTTCGGTTCGGCAAACAGTCGCTTTCCTGCTCACCAGTATGTTTGCTTTTGCAAGTGCCATTGGCCCCAGGCATATCGCGGCGATTATCCTGTTTTTTGCATTCATTGCCTGTATGATTCGTATAACTTCTTTGTTTTCTGCAAGTTTCGGGGAACCAGACCCGCCTATAATCACAACTGCATTAAAAAATTCAGGATTTGCTTCGTGAAATCCCATATCTGGAGTTAGCTCCATGCCCAGCATTCCTTTCGCCTTTGTTCTCGTTTCACTTGCAATCATTACGCTATGGCCGGCCCTTTTCAGGATTTCCATTGGGACTGTCAGTTCTTCGTCTCTAAATCCATTTTGCGCTATCAGCATTAGTACCTTTGCCATAAAACCCCTGTTTACTATTATATAGTAAAAAATTTAATTAGTTGCTCTTTTCTAATGATTGATATACCATTTTTGCCCATTTTTCCGCATGTGCATCGTCTATTACCCCGGCCATTCTATCTTTCATCCCGGGTTCTGCCATTTTTACAGCTTCCGTGACATTTTCGAGGCAGTAGGCTAAAAATACTGCCTTTAGTATATTTCTTTTTCTATTATCCTGAATTGGTGATATTGCCTGTCCGAGCATTTCCATTGTTGTCCGTGCGAATTCTCCATCTTTAGTATTTGTAAACATGCTTCTCATGCCATATAATGCATTTTGTGCAGTGTTTCCGGGTTCTATTCTTTTGTCCTCCCTATTCGGAAATCCCAGCATAAATCTTATCGCCCTAAACAGTTTTTTGATGACATCGTACTCATCCAGATACACATATATTCCATTAAGCTGTGTTGCTATTTTTTCACGTATTGCATTTCTGTCATCACTATACTCTGTTCCTGTTTCAATTGCATATGCAGTTGCAATGGTCTCTATCGGAAGTATTCCCACCAATGACCTGACATCACGGAAATCTCCTTGCCATGCATTGTAATGCTAAAGTTGGGTCGGTATGCTCTCTTAGACTGGCGAGCATTTTGCCTTTTTTGTCATGAACCTCTGGTCCGTGCCTCATCCCAAGGAACAATGCTTCCATTACCCTCAAATCGTATGTTGCAGTAGTTTCAAGTAAATATTCGTTTATCATTGTGCTTCTCGGTACTATCCCTGTCAGTACACCTATGTCCCGTCTAGCCGTTTCGATAACTCTTCCCGCATTTTGTACAATTGTTTTTGCTTCTTCAAGTTCCGGACTTACCAGCCACATCAATGATTTTGTCAATTCGGTTATCCATTCTGCCAGCAAAGTTCTGGGATTGCCGTGTTCTGTGATTATTACTCGCAGTTCTTCTGTTCTTTGGCTTTTTTTCTTTTCCAGAAGGTCTTTGAACGCCCCAAATTCTTCCATATCTATTTTTACGGTCTTTCCATGTGAAGCTAGCGTACGCATGTGCATTGATAATTTTGTTACTGGTTTTTGTAGTAATTGTGCTTTCATACTTTTTCACTTAATTATTTATATTATTAACTTCTTTTAAATGTTACTGTCCATGGCTTTATGTGAATAATTAGCGCCAATCCATAAAGATGAGTTTTCACGAATCTTTTAATTTCCTTTGTAGTCTATACTTATCATGCATGTCGTAAGTCCAAATTTCTCAGATTTGCTGAAACCAAACTGTGAAATAAAAACTTTTCCTGATGGCGATTCATTTGTTTCGATTCCAAATCTAACATCAATGAAAAACAAGGACGTTATTCTATTTCACAGACTTTATCCAAATCAGAATTCATCATTAATGCAGGCATTTCTCCTTTTAAGCGTTCTTCGAAGAGCAGGTGCGAAAACAACACTGGTATCACCTTATCTTCCATATTCCAGGCAGGATAAAGCGCTTCCGGGCGAGCCATTGAGCGCAGAAGAAATATGCAGGATGCTTTCCAGTGCAGGCGTATCCAAATTAGTAACTTTGGATTGTCATTTTCTGAAAAAACCCGGTAATTTTACCTATGCAGGATTACAAATCGAGAACATTTCAATGGCTGAAAAACTTGTTGAACATGCAAGAAAAATTGCCGGTCCAGATTTGCTTGTTATATCTCCGGATGCCGGTGCAGGGTATATGGCCGGCGATAACGGAAAAAGCATGAAAAAACAGCGCGGCGATTACGTATCCGGTGCAGAAACCTATCGCAAAATCGAAAAGCTTGAAGCGGATTTCGATGTTTCCGGGAAAAAAATATTGATAATCGACGATATGGTTGCAAGCGGCGGGACAATGATTAAGGCGGTGGAGAATCTTAAAAAAGGCGGCGCTGAAAAGATATATTGCACTGCCACGCATGGTTTTTTTCTTAAAAACAGTCTTGAAAAACTGAATGGAATGTGCGATGTTGTTTTTACTTCAAATTCAGTTTCCAATGAAGTTGGCAAGGTAAATTTTATGGATGCTCTTCGGAGGTATGTGGATTTGCCAATTGAATAGGTTTTTAATGCTTTATACACTAAATTATATCTATACAAACAAATGGGTTTGATTTATGGGTGCAAGATTAAAAAAAGTTGTTGAATATTTCCGAAGATCTAGAGTCAAATTACCTGATTCAAAACCTGATTCTGCTCGTCGTGCCGTTGTTTTCGGTCTTTTAAGTTTGCCTGCTTCTTCATTACTGTCTGCATGTACTGAATCTAATCCAGCCTATTCATCTGATGGTAGTTCCCGTGATTTTCCTTCTGATCGGAAAATATCTGATGCAAGAAAGCCGGATGCAAGAAGGCGAGATGCAGGCACATTGAAAAAAGACGGTGCTTTGGCAGATTCGCGTGCTGATTTTAAGCGTGATTCAGTTACCTATAAAGATGGTGAACAACCGGATGCCAGATTGGATGGTTTACTTGATAAAGGACCGGATTCGTCTGTATTAAAATCTGATGTCGGCCTTCCAAAACCGGATACGACAAAACCAAAACCTGATACAAAAAATCCAGATCAGAAAATATCTGACAAATCCGTTCCAAAACCTGATT
>CAZLMI010000129.1:0-3193 GCA_964560865.1 Microcaldota archaeon | reverse complement strand
TGATGGCCGTGTGAGAGCTACCAACCCGGGTATGGAATATGAAGACATGCAGGCAAGACGCCATTTCTACCAGGCACAGGCAAGCCGCACGATTTCACGCGAAGATCTTTTGGCAGGCTATCACCGCAAGGATGCTGCGCTTGTTGATGACGCATATGCCCAGTTGCATATGAGCAATACCAATGCTCTCAGGCTTGCGGATAACCTGGCATTTGACCGAAGAGGGTATGGTATGTTTGAAAACCACACCATGCAAATGATGGGGCTTCCCTGGCTTGCTTATGGTACAATTATCAAGCCACTTACCACTACATGGGCAGCACGCCATGGCCAGGGTTACGGAGTTGGCAAAAATATTACCAATTATGCTCGTGATGTTGCTACTGGCATTAAAACTGCGGCAATGCCATGGAAAGATGCGGACAGGCCAATCTGTCCAAAGTGTGGTGGAAGAGATACCTTGCGTGGCGGTTCTTGTAAGAGCTGTTCTTCCAGGGGTAATATTGTCCACATATTCGGAGAAAGCAGATGGATTTAGTTACTATAGTAAAGCTCAAGTTGGGAATTCTTCAAATTGAAGAAACATGTGGTGAAACTTACTCTTGTTAAGAATGTTTTGTTTTATAGATTATTTAGATAAATATGGCACAACATACTACTGGTCCAAACGCTTATGATGGTTCTGAATCAAAATCATTGAGGGCATTTCAAAAAAAGTTACAGAGTGGAGAGTTGTATTTTGATGGAAGGACTTTTAAGAAAAGGCCTAAACCGTTTTCACCACCACCTAAACCACACGTAATATTCTTAAGTTTAATTTTTTGGGGGGCAGTTTTTGCTTTGGGTTACTACCTAAACGGTGGGTGTAATTGCCGAAAATCATATGGTGCAATATTAGTAAAAAAACAAGAAAATCCTTACGATGGGATTATGAGTGATCATACTAGTGCATTTAAGAGGAAACATCTACCCAAAAACCTTCCGCGTACTTTTCCGAGGCAACCATTGCGAAGAATGGTAAGACATTAAACTACCTAATAATTTTATTTTTAATTTAACGACGTATGAACTAGTTTATCGCCAACCCGCCAACGTCGAAAATTATAAACAGATGTATTTCGTATATTTGCAATAAGTTTTCCGGATTTCAGGTTTTGTATCTACTAACTTCAATTTCTTTTTCCCGATTATGGAATTTCATATTCATCAAGTATCAAGAAATGAAAAAAGAAAAGCGTATCATCAAGTATTCAGGTATTTATTTCTTTTCTTTACAATATTATACATGGGTAGTGCAATGAAAACATATTCTCTGCTGCTGATATTTGTTTTTGGGTTTATTCTTCTTTCTGGATGTGCAAAGCAGGAAACCGATAGTTATGCAAAAAGTTACTATGATATTTATCTGGCAAATCCCCTTGCAATCTATAACGCCTCCCAGGTTGGAAGCTGCAATCCCGGTTCATAAATCTGTTATTTATGCGAGAACTCTACTTCATGGTTTGGGTGGTATACCTCGCTTGTAGGTGGACGCTGCTGGTTTGAAAAAGACTGCAACCAGGAAAAATTCCTTAAAATCTGGAACCAGACATATGATAAGATTCCAAATACCGAGCCTACGTCTCTAGCTCTCAGGCAATTCATGATTGGGCAGGGTGCGTCATTTTCCGATTTCAGTGATGCAAATCCCTGGTGCAACAACCGTCTGGATATGGCTGTGCAATGGCTTGTCGGGGATAAAGAT
The DNA here is from genome assembly GCA_964560865.1 of Microcaldota archaeon. Classification (GTDB taxonomy): domain Archaea; phylum Micrarchaeota; class Micrarchaeia; order Anstonellales; family Bilamarchaeaceae; genus CAZLMI01. Next base: position 1,449 of record CAZLMI010000129.1, on the reverse strand, counting down.
AATGATTATTCACTTCCGGATTCTGACCGTGCGAAATGCATGCTGGATAAGGGTGTAATTCCGGTTTATGTTCTTTATAGCAATTCCTCGAATATTGATGCGGATGCATCTTATCGGGTTGCCAGCAGATTGTATGAAAATTTCAATCCCATTCTTTCCGATAATCATCATGTAGGTCCGGTTATCATTACCACTGAAATCGATTTTAATATTTCAAATCCAAAAGACCCGTTGATTGCGAAAAAAATAGTTGCACAGATAAAGGCAATAAATTCCGGTTGCAAAAATGTGCGCGATTCAGTCAATCCTTCAAACAGCAAAGTCTATTGCATGGTTGCACTTGCACCCAGGCTTGGCGATGGTGCTGCACTTCAGGAAATACTCGTAAACCAGAAAATGGCTGATCAGGTTGATTTGATTGCATACGGGATAAATTCGCACTATGAAACTTCCTGCGATCCTGACAGGATTCTTTCACAGCGTGCATTGAATTATTCAAAATTCGTGCTCAATAATTATTCAAAGCCAACGATAATTCCATATATTCTTTTTGATGCTGACAAAGATGCATCAGGCACATGCACATGGTCAGAATCCCTGGTTCAGGATGGCTACAAAAAGATGTTCGGTCTTTTTTTGGTTGCTGCATTGAAAAATGGCGTTATCGGGATGTCTCCCTATGATTTCAATTCTACAGCTAGGGCATTCAGCGCAAATCCGCTTAAATGCACGGATTGTGCATTGGGAAAAAATGCTGACAGGATGGCCAGCTGGTTCGGCTTCTGCCAAAAGCATAAATCCGTTACAAGTCTATCTGCAACTGGTGCAACATCATACTCGCCAAGCGGAGATTTGCTTGCGGTTTTTCCAAATGCTTCGGGTGCATTCTGCGACTGGTCATGGAATCTTCAGGAATATATCCAGCTTAGCTATGGTTCTTCTTCAGATCATAATATCATGGTTTTGAATACTCCAACTCTTTCCGCTTCATCTACCGGGTATTTCAGATGCGATTCCTGTGTAAACGAGAACATCAAATTCCCGTTTAGTCTTGGAGGGACTGCATCAGTAGGTACAATTACCTCTGGGCCAAACGCAGGAAAAACATATTGCGAGGTTTATCCTGAAATTGAATGGTTTGCTGCAAATAACAATCTTGATCCAATGCTTGTCCGTGCATTAGTTGCAAGGGAATCCGGCTTTGACCCATGTTCCGCTGCGGTTGTAAAGGAAAGCGGTGGTCTTGACCCGGGATGTTATCCAAAAGCATATGATGAAGTCGTGGATCCTGCAGGTGTTTGTAAAAAGGCAACTGCAACCGGATTCACCAATGGCAAGCCGACTTCCCGTTATTGCGCTTTGGGTTTAATGCAGTCTCTAGAATCCCCATATACTTACTGGCCTGCATTAAACCCAAAGCGCAATAACGGGAAGTCGGCTTGCCATTGG
>CAZLMI010000128.1:980-3237 GCA_964560865.1 Microcaldota archaeon | reverse complement strand
TTGGTTGAATAAACCAAAAAAATCATTTAACCCATTCGTCAACAGTCCGGATTTCCAAATCATCTGTTTTTAATTTTTTTAACGCTTTAAACAACTCAATTGCAGTGCTCATAGTAGTCATACATGGAATGCCTTTTTCTATTGCTGCCCTCCGTATCCTGAAACCGTCGGTCTGCGAATCCCCGCCTTTGGTCGGAGTATTCAGGATTAAACCGATCTTTCCGGAACGTATTAACTGCAAAACATCTTTTTCCCCAGAACCGGCCTGACCTATTTTTGGAATTTTGGATGCGCCGGGAATATGAGCCGCAGTTCCTGGAGTTGCATAAACAACGAAACCAAGCTCATTCAATAATTTCGAAATTTCAGAAAGATGTTTTTTATCATAATTATTAACGCTCACCAGTGCTGCCTTTTCCTTGCCGGTAAACGAAACTCCGGCTGCAAGAAGTGCTTTGTAATAAGCAAGCTCAAACGATTTACCGAATCCCATAGTCTCTCCAGTGCTGCGCATTTCAGGTCCAAGGCGGATATCCGTTCCTGAAAGCTTGAGAAACGGAAAAACAACGGACTTGACAGCAAAGCATGAACCATGCCTTTGCACTTTTGGAAGTTTTTCGCCGAGCATGGCATAGGTGGCAAGTTTTACCAAAGGAACACCAACTGCCTTGCTGACAAATGGAACGGTCCGGCTTGCACGCGGGTTTGCCTCAAGAATATATACTACCCCGTCTTTCACGGCATACTGAATATTGATAATTCCAATGGTATGGAGAGCTTTGGAAATTTTTTCAGTGTACATTTCAATCGTATTTTTTTCAGAGTCTTCCAACCTTACAGGCGGCAGTACAATATTTGCGTCACCGGAATGCACGCCCGCAGGCTCGATATGTTCCATGATTGCACCAATAAAAAGATTGGTCCCGTCACAAACAGCATCAACTTCGGCTTCAATTGCATTGTCAAGATATTTATCTATCAGCACGGGTTTTTTTGTACTCACTTCGGTTTCGGATATATACGCAGTCAGCTCATTATCAGTATAAACAATGGCCATTCCTCTTCCTGAAATTACATAACTGGGACGAACCACCACCGGATAACCAATTTCATTTGCAATTGTATGTGCTTCTTTTTCGCTGGTGGCAGTCCCGTTGGAAGGCTGGGGAATTTCGAGTTTTTTTGAAAGAGCCCTGAACCGTTCACGGTTTTCGGCAATATCTATGTAATCCAACTGGGTACCAAGTATTTTCACACCTGCATCGGAAAGCTTATGCGCAAGATTAAGGCTGGTCTGACCTCCGAACTGAACTATGACGCCTTCTGGTTTTTCGTTTTCTACGATATTCATGACATCTTCGAATGTTAAAGGTTCGAAATACAACCGGTCAGAAGAATCAAAATCAGTGCTCACGGTTTCAGGATTGTTGTTCACCATGATGCTCTTGACCGCACGGTCCTTCAATGCAAATGCGGCATGAGAACAACAATAATCAAATTCAATTCCCTGGCCAATCCGGATAGGCCCTGATCCGATAACAAGAACCTTTCGCCCATTATCAGAAATCGCCTCATTTTCTTTTTCATATGTAGAATAGTAATAAGGAGTAAGAGCCTGAAATTCCGCAGCGCAGCTGTCAACCATTTTGTAGGTGGGACCAATTCCGTATTTTTTTCGCAATGACCGGACATCGGATTCTGACATGTTTTGAAAGTTGGCAATCTGGCTGTCAGAATAACCAGTTTGCTTTGCACGTAAAAGCAATTCCGAATTTAGTCCGTCATCCGCCAGTTCACGTTCAAGCGAAACAATAGCACGTATTTTCTCAAGAAACCATTTGTTGATTTTTGTTTCCCGATACAGTTCATCTACGGTCATGCATCTTCGAAATGCCTCGAACACCGCAAATAAACGCTGATCAGTGGCAGGATTCAGATGCCATGCAGGCCTGATTGCTTTTGGAATTTTTACCTCAAGACTACGCATGGCTTTCATAAGAGCTTCTTCAAATGTTCTTCCGATTGCCATTGTTTCCCCGGTGCTTTTCATCATGGTGCCAAGCCGCCTGTCACTTTTTGAAAACTTATCAAATGGCCATCTGGGAATTTTTATGACGACATAATCCAGTGCGGGTTCGAACGCAGCAGATGTTCCGGTAATCGAATTGGTTATTTCATGGAGTTTTTTTCCAAGTGCAATTTTGGTTGCCACCCTTGCAATGGGATAGCCAGTAGCCTTGGAAGCAAGAGCTGATGA
>CAZLMI010000128.1:0-970 GCA_964560865.1 Microcaldota archaeon | reverse complement strand
GCCTTGGATTGACTTCGATCACTACGTATTCGCCGGTTTCCTGATTTAAAGCAAACTGGACATTGCAACCGCCCTTGACACCAATTGCATCAACTATTCTTATTGCCGCATTTCGCAGCATCTGGTGGTCACGGTCTGAAAGTGTCTGGATTGGGGAAACCACGATTGATTCTCCGGTATGGATTCCCATTGGGTCGAAATTTTCCATAGTGCAGATAATCACTGAGTTACCATCTTCATCGCGGATAACTTCATATTCAAATTCCCCCCAACCGATGCCGGATTTTTCCACTAGAACTTCACCGGTTGCGCTTAACTGGAATCCCAATGCCAGAATATCGGCAAGCTGTTCTTCGTTTTTTGCAGTTCCGCCACCAGTGCCGCCCAAAGTGAATGAAGGCCGTGCAATAATAGGGTAACCAATTTTGTCTGCAAATGATTTTGCAGATTCAAAATCCTTCACCACCTTTCCAGGAAGAATCGGAATCCCGATTTTTTTCATGATAGAATTGAATTGTTCCCTTGATTCCGCTTTTTCAATTGCTTCCGCATCCGTTCCAAGAAATTTTACATTGTGTTTTTGAAGAATGCCTTTTTTTGAAAGCTGCATTGCAAGATTTAGCGCAGTCTGGCCGCCGACAGTTGCAAGCAAACCTTCGGGTTTTTCCTTTTCGATTATTTTTTCTATTACTTCAACCGTCAATGGCTCGATGTAAATCCTGTCGGCAATTTCGCCGTCTGTCTGAATGGTTGCGGGATTTGAATTAACCAGAACGACCACCATGCCCTCTTCACGCAATGCCCTGCATGCTTGTGTACCTGAGTAATCAAATTCTGCGCTTTGGCCAATGATTATTGGTCCAGAACCAATCACCAAGACCTTATGAATAGCGCCGGGTCTGGGGTTCTGGGTCGCGGGTTTTGTGTCCTGGGTTCTGGGTCGCGGGTTTTGTGTCCTGGGTTCTGGGTC
>CAZLMI010000127.1:306-3321 GCA_964560865.1 Microcaldota archaeon | reverse complement strand
TGGCAATACTGAAAGAAGATTAAAGGTGGTTGCTCGGAAATTTTATTCGCTTTACCAAGAGTTCCCAAACAGAAGTTTTCACAAAAATATTCATTGTGAACACCTGGAAGAAGAGGAAGGTGAACGAGGATATCCTGATCATTATTTTAGCTTTTTCTGGGACGACCATTGCTGGATCCACGACCACCTGGTGGAATACGTGAATTGCGACTTGCAGGAACGCTTAGAATTTGAAGTACCGGTATCAGTTCAATATTTTGACAGGAAGCAAACTTCGGTTACGCACGCATTTCCATTTGAGAACAAATTACTCACCCTGATGGACGAACTCTGCGCCGTCTTATATCGTTTTAATTATGAAAAACATCACGACTGATTTTACAAACATGCACCATCCTTACAAGGGACTGGTAGTTTACCGATCGGTAGAAGAAGCACCGGATTATTATGTGGAAGCCTATGACTTCAACGATGCTGGAAAGATGGTCAACCCACATCCACTGTCCTTGCAGGAAAGCCGGCAACTGGCGGCCACCTTACAGACTTCGTCAGAATTATCGGATAGTTACCTGCAATGCCGTGAGTTAATGCCTGCTAAACTCTTGTACACGCGTCAGGGTACCAACGGATTTGCAATCTGGTACACGCCTGCCATAACGCATTTTTTAGCATTTACACCGGACTTAAAAATACCGGATGGCGAATACCCGGTACCACCGATGCTATGGAAAGCATCCCGCACCGGTGTAACTGTGTTTGCGCTTACGAAAAATGAAACGCCGACCTTAAAAACTACGCTTTTTAAGGCTCCATTTTTCAATGTACATGACGATGGTAATGTCTGTATGGGAACGGTGGATATCGATATTGACCCACATACCCACTTGGAAGCATTTATGAGCAAATGGGAAGAGTATTTTTTCAATTCCAGGTTCTCCCATGTCCTGGGTGGTAAAAGCCCGGTAAAAGGCAACATCATTCAGCTCTGGCAATCCCTGAAAGATTCGCGCAGAAAATTTCCTGTTAGTTGTCTTCTAAAACATTCACTCACCCTTAAAAAACTGATCGCATGATTGCCCAAAAAACTGTCGTGCATTTTACGGACAACTACCTGCTGAACCCCACTAATCCAGTAACGGTAAATCTTATTGGCGCGGGTGGAACCGGAAGCCAGGTATTGACCGCACTGGCGCGGATGAGTCATTCACTGATCGCACTTGGTCACCCCGGTTTATACGTGCGGTTATTCGATGATGATGTGATAACAAAAGCCAACCTCGGTAGGCAGCTATTTTCTAAGGCTGAATTGGGGATGCACAAGTCCGCAGCTTTGATTGCGAGGGTCAACCGGTTCTTTGGCAGTAACTGGAAAAGTGTAGCCTCCAAATATGATTGGCTACCCAATCTGAAAGAGGAATTGTTTGCCAACATCACCATTTCCTGTGTCGATACAGTGAAGGCAAGGTTTACAATTGCTACTGTATTATCTAAACTGGAAAGGCAGAACAACGGCCCATATAAGCTCATTTACTGGATGGATTTTGGCAATGCGCAACAGACAGGACAGGTTATTTTTTCTACTGTATATCCGGTAAAGCAACCCGCTTCACAGATGTACGAAACAGTAAGCTCTTTGCCTACTGTAACCAAACTTTTCCGCAAACAATTGAACGACGTGCAAGAAGATGATCAGCCCAGTTGTTCGATGAGCGAAGCACTTGCCAAACAGGATCTGTTTATCAACACCTCTATAAGTGCTTTGGGTTCATCTCTTCTGTGGAATTTATTCAGGGAAGGAATGACATTTTACCGTGGCTTTTTCTTGAATTTAAAACAGTTCTCTTCTAATCCAATTCCCATCACTACTTCCAAAACCTAAGCCATGCAAAACCTATTATTCATGACCATGGAAGTCGATCCGAATGACCCGCCACAAGATGGACCATTTTATGTCATAGAACGGTTCCACGAACCGCAATTTGTTGTGGATGAAAAGGGTAATATAAAGTCCTTTGTTACTTACCCTGAAGCACTCGCAGAAGCAAGAGATTGCCAGAATGGCTATGTGATTGCTTTTTAGATTCTATAAGTTGTATTTAGCTTCACAATCGCCGATCTTTATTTACACTCACTTGCCTAAAATAAAGGCAAGCCGCGCAGGATATTTCTACCCTTTCTACATTTACATTGTAATTCCGATAGAACCTGAAAAAAGGTCGCCGGGTGTTTCCGCATGGTAGCCGACTTATCGCCGGCTGCAAGATGTACAAACGTAATACGTTTGGGATCATTTGACACTCACTCGGAACTCGTTCGTGTTGTGATTGACTGAAAACAAAAGTGATGGACAAGGAAAAACGAATGATTCGAAACAAGATCATTACACTTCGCATGAATGAGGATGAGTTTTCAACCCTGGTCAAAAACCGCCAAAAGACCACTGAGAAAACAAACAGTAATTACTTACGCAAACTTGCCCTTCACAAAGCCGTAACCGTCAAAACCAGAAACACATCAATGGATGAGCTTTCCGCAGAATTGATCATACTGCGAAAAGAAATCAATCACATCGGCCATAATTTGAACCAGGCAGTCCATAAGCTACATACGCTGGATAAAATCCCTGAATTCCGTGTCTGGGTTACAGTTTATGAAAAGACAAGGCAGGATGTTTTATCAGTGACAGTAAAACTTTGTACTGAAATTCAAAAATGGTCAGACCAATGGTTGCAAGGATAACATTCCCGGCTTCAATTAGTGAAACACTGAACTACAATGAACACAAAGTTCAAAAAGGGGTAGCCATCTGCGTTGCAGAAAACAATTTTTTATTACCGATCACAGCCATGAATTTTTACCATAAACTTGATTGGTTCAATCAAAGGAATAAATTGAATGAACGCGCCACTACAAAAACAATGCATGTGTCCCTGAATTTTTCGCCATCTGAAAATTTTCCAGTCGACAAGTTAAATTCAATCGCACAGGATTACATGGAACGAATCGGATTTGGCG
>CAZLMI010000127.1:0-296 GCA_964560865.1 Microcaldota archaeon | reverse complement strand
TATCTCGTTTACCAGCATAAAGATGCAGGACATCCTCACCTCCATATTGTCGCAACAACAATACGGGGAGATGGTACTCGGATCAATACCCACAACATAGGACGTAATCAATCAGAAATGGCACGCAAACTGGTAGAGGAAAAACATGGGCTCATAAAGGCGGGGACAACGTCAAATGAACTGGCCTTGGCTGCTCCCATTCAAAACAGGTTGGAATATGGCAAATCAGAAACCAAACGAAGTATAGCCAATGTGCTGAAGCAGACCATCAATCTTTATAATTATGTTTCGCTGGC
>CAZLMI010000126.1:0-3323 GCA_964560865.1 Microcaldota archaeon | reverse complement strand
GTAAATGTCATGCAATGTTTCTAATTCTTTACCTCTGAGTCATGCAACAGCCTTTATGATGTGGGCACAAAGAGTCAAAAAACCAGGAACAGAGAAGCCACGTTTCCAAAAATTCAAGACTTTTGCAAAAAACATCCGCCCCCTGATTATCACGTTTGGTGCAATTTTTGCAGCCTCGGCACTTATAATCGCCATGCAAGTTTACACATGGAAAAAACAAATAAGAAACGAATTAAGCACTATGGATAAAAAACCGGAGATAACCGAACATTTACAACAAAGAAGGGCATTCACAATAAAATACCTGGAGGATCTTTCAAAGGAAGGTGATCCGAAGGTTTCAAAAGCAGCGGCAATGATTCTGAAGATTGAACAGAAAAAAAAGTAATACCCCACGCATTTAAATACTTATTCTAATAAAATAGTGATAACATATAAAAACATAAGCAAAAAATGGTATATAATTGTGATAAAATACAGGATGGTGGGGATATGAACGGAAAAGTTGATGAAATTGATAAGAAGATTTTAAGTGAATTGAGAGACAACTGCAAGATTCCGATAAAAGAACTTTCGAAAATGCTGAAGATACACCCAAACACGCTTCTTCTTAGGATAAGAAAACTTGAAAATGAAAAAGTAATAAAAAAATATCAGGCAGAGGTATCATATTCAAAGATAGGACACGAGATACAAGTCGTTGTAATGATTAAAGTGAAAAAAGGCCGTGCCGGGGACGCTGATCAAATTAAAGATATAAGCAACCTGCCACAGGTCGAATCGTTATATGCTGTAACAGGAACCTATGATGTAGTTGCAAAAGTTATAGTAAAGGACCGTAATGAATTGCTCAAAGTACTACAGCAGATACACGAAAATGAAATTGTTACAAAAACAAATACCCACATGATATTATACACTTATAAATATCCGTCTGAATTCAATCCGCTAAAGGATGGCGAATCATCATTAAAAAAGAAAAAATAAGATGATTTGATTTTATTTAACTGGAATAAAAACAGAACATGTCATTGGGGGGAATGCGATACCCCCAGCCATAGATTGAAATGTCTGGTCAAAAAAATCCAACCTGTAAAACCCATTTTCTTCAAATATAGAGTATAAAATGTGGCGGGGTGTGGCAGTATCGACCAGCGGATAAAGCCCATCTGCATGCTGCCTTGAAACAAATGGAGCCATGGGTGGAAAATGAGGATTTTCCGGCTCAATTAAAAAAACATAACCGACATGCGGATCTAAACCAAATATCAGAGAATAATATTTTTTAATGTCAGCCAAACCAATTGAACTACCCAATTCCAAAAGGACTTGATGAATTTCGCCTATTTCTGCATCAACATCAATCGGTGGATGATGAATAATTGCTTGTCTGGAAGACATATGAAGTAAATTTCTGCGTTCAGAAAGGAGTTTAATTGCTTCGTGCACCAATTCCAAATGACGGCGGGGCACAGCATTCTTATCCTTTATTTTTGCTCTGAGTCCGAATATGGCACTGATTTTTTCTTCTCTTGACACGAAAAAATTAAAAAGATCGGATACAAACGCAACATCTGCCTTATCTGCACCCAAACAAGTGCGAGTCAAATCCACCTGGCCCAAATCAATGGCATCGACCACATAATAGTCTGCAGATAATGAAACTGATTCGACAGGATACTCACGTTGCATTTTTAACCATTTTTCCGTTGCAACTCGGATGGCAGACGGACTAATATCCAAACCAAAAATATGTACATCCGTATTCCGATCTAGTGCCTGTTGCCTGCGACAAATTGCACGCGCAATTCTCCTAATAACCTGGCTAGTGCCACAGCCAACATCCAAAAAGTTAGTACGATCAAGGATAAATGGGTAAGACATCATCGCAGTAGTCTGGTGGCCATGAACTGATGACCAATAATAATCAAATCTGGTTTCGAATGTTGATCTAACAGGGTTATAAACTTTGGCAAACCACTGCCGAATTTTGGATCTTCGACGTAAGCTTCGTACAGATAAACGAGCTGATGGACATCTGGATTTTATTGCTAATGGACGTTGCCTGTATCCAGAAAAGTAAATTTGCTTGTAGGTTAAACCTTGTGACTTCATATGGTAAGAAATATAAAAGATTGGATTTAAATAACTACTGTACGTAGAGATAATAAACTTAAGATATCTGGATTCGTTTATAAAATAGTTTGCACAAAATATAATAAGAGGATCAAAATGACCAATGCTCAGTCAGTTAAGAACAATCATACGGGCACTAATAGACCACCCGAAAGGAAACGACTACATGGGAAAGAAAAATTATTGTTGGAGGCATATGACCCCCGGGAATATGAAATGTCACAAAGACAGAATGGTCATGCACAGGGTGAAATGGGAATAATACAAACGCAGTCAATCGGAAATCATATCTTAATATTAGGTTGTGGTCCAGGTTGGCTGGACAGAGCACTCGTAAATAGCAATAGACCAAGGTTATTAACCGGAAAAACGAGGATGCGTATAATGGCAATAGACGCACATCCTGGGAATATCGAATATGCAAGAAATAAAATGAAGGAACTTACAGATAAAAACCCTCGATTAAAATCGAGTATAGATGTGACCTATCTCTTGGCAAGATTGGGCGATTCTGTGGATGTGTCTTATCAAAACGTAGAATACCATGTACCAGAAATAAGTGAAATTACTGCAAATATAAGAAATGCACTGCATGCAAATTACCCAGATACAATAATTGCATGTATGATATTTTGGTGGGTGCAAAAAAGAGAAGAAGCAATACGGTCAGTAAAAAGATTGTGTGGACCAAACACAATATTCTTGAATGTTGAAGAACATCCGGTTCATATAGTTGAAAATGAATTCACACGGGGGGCATTTGTACGGGGAGCAACAAGATACATGAGACCACCCGAAAGCATCCAGGAATGGTGGACCACATTAACAAATGCAGGTTTTTGCAGAATAAATGAGGGAACAGTACCAATAGTGGAAAGGGACAGACATACATTACATTACCGAACAATGAAATTGTTGGATTGAAATCCAATATAAGATTTTAAAAAATAAAAAAATAAGAATAATAACTAATTAAGCCCTCGGATATTTCATAACGCTTTCAATAAGTTCGACGTGCGAAAGAAACATTCTCCTACAGCAGAACCTGTCAAATCCAAGAATATCAAGTGCTTCCTGTGGCGATTTCTCTTTTATTAACTCCTTATATTCGTCATATGCATGACCAACAACACCGCCGCAGGTAAAACACCTAATTGGAAATTCCATAAATAAAACCTCTATCTGTA
>CAZLMI010000125.1:0-3380 GCA_964560865.1 Microcaldota archaeon | reverse complement strand
TCTATCATGTATTTTCGTAGTGCTCTTCCCAAATCCTGTCCTTCTTCTTCCATATACTTATGGTATTTCTCAGTATCTACCATGAATCTTTTGGTTGCAGCAATTACCTCCGGGTTCTCATGCCCCAAACATCCAAGTAAGGTATATCCTTTGAGCTCAGGCACTAATCTTTCCACCTGTTTTCTCAATGCAGTTTCACGTTCTGCCCGTTGTTTTCTCAAATTTGCCGCATGTTCTGCTTTTTCTTCTTCGCATGAAACACATGTGCCCATCAACCTTACTTCCTCTTTTGGTTGCAAGTGTATTATCGGTTCTGGTTCTGCATTTAATCCCAATTCTGCGTTTGGATTGGGTTGTCTGGTTGCCTGAGCATCACAAACCATAATCTTTTCCTGTGGTCCTGATGGATGAGGGTCGGTTAATTCTACACGGCATTCCGGAGGATATCCATATGCCGGGTCGAATAATCGAATCAATGAACCCATGTATCTTTTTGCAGTATTACTGTAATCGGTTGTTTTTTCCCGGACTCGTCTTGCTACTTTTTGAACAGCAGTTTCAACTTGTCCTGTTTTTCGTTTTGTTCTTTCTTTTGAAGCTTTGAAATCTTTTTGTGCTTCTGCCTTTACTGCATCTATATCCATTCCGCCTTCACATTCCATCCTTGCTTCTATAATTTGTGGCCGTACCAATCTTCCGCCATCTACTATCTTCACAGTTTCTAATTCTACTATCTGCGAATATGTACATTTTGGTTCGGATGGCCTGGTTTCTGGTGTTGCATCTTTCCTTGGTTTTCTGGGTGTTGGCATTTTTGGTACAACATCATTTACCCTTCCGCCGATTGTTATCATGTCCGGTCCGGTTGGCATATTCCCAGTTTTTGGCAGGTGCTGAGTTCTCTCGTCAATTGCCGGCATTGACCCTAATACTCCGGGTATTGGTTGTCCGAGGATATCCCTCATTCTATCTATTGTATCCCAGGCATTATTCTCTCCCCTGGTCAATCTACTTCTTTTATCCCCTTCTTTTCTCCGTTTTTCCTCATCCTGTAAAGCTTTTGCAATCTCCGGAAATCTGTATCCCAATTTTTGTGCTTCAGTAACTACTGACCCTTTTTTATGGTCCCTTACTAATTTTTCGAGTACTTCCTCTCTTGTTGGTGGGGTCGAAAGTACCAGGGTAATTCCGGGTTCGTCCGCAGTCCGGTTTCCACTTTTAACTGTATTGCCGGTGTTGGGGACTTCTTTTTCAGATGCTGGTTTTTTTGTCGATTGAGCAAATGCCGATTCGTGCCCGCGCATGGCGGTCCCGGTTTTAGACTTGTTTTTATCTGTCCGCTTGGCTACGGTAACTTTTGTTGCAACTGATGGCGTGCTAGATTTTGCAGTTACGTGTTTTCCACCAATTATTCTTTCCAGTGCAGCTACTGCCCCTTTCGGATTTTTTGCCGGGTCGGGTGCGTTTTCAATTGCAGTCCTTACTTTTTGTGACATGCCTGTAGGCAAAGGCAATGCTTCACCACGCATATTCTTTCCATTTTGAGTTGCCAGTTTTGTTAAATCATAACCTAATGTTTTGTCTACGCCCCAGGCTCTTGTTCCGACTGTGCGTACTAGCATATTTATGAGTGCCTGTCTTGTTTTTCCTTTTGGATACGTGCTTTTATGTCCGCTATGCATATCCGCGGCTTCGACCATGTTTACTAATTTTTGTTCTACACTTTCTGCTTTTGCAGTAGATCCGGCACCTAAAAATCCAAGTCCCAAACCTAACAACATTGCAGCAGTCAATCCAAATTTTCTGGTTAATCTTCCCATATTTTTCACTCGTAAGGTTTATCTACCGGTTCCTCACAAATTATCCTGTATATATTACACATATTATCATTTATAAACATTTCTTTTTTTTGCGCCACACGATGCGGTTTTTTATTCCACTGTTATTTTGCATATTTGTATGGGATACTCCTTCCAGGTGGTCTTTTTCTATGAAAACACACATAAATCTCATGAAACGGCGTGTTTTTATTATTCCATGGTTCTCCGGAAAAACAACTTTGTATTGTTTTTTGGTTTTCGGTTTTTCACAATCATTTATATTTATTTCTCTTCAATGTTTAGCCAATTTTAATTCTAATAACATGGTTAGATTTAATTTAGGGTGTATTTAATGGCAAGAAAAGAAGTGGTAGTTGAAGAAGTACAAAGAATGATGGATAATGTTGACAATATTCGAAATGTTGCTATAGTTGCGCATGTTGATCATGGCAAAACAACTTTGACGGATTCACTGATTGCACGTGCAGGCCTTATCTCAAAGCAATTGGCGGGTGCACAAAGATGGACGGATTTTGATATCCAGGAACAGCAAAGGGGAATTACAATCAAATCTGCAAACGTTTCCCTCGGTTTTACTTATGATGGCAGAGATCACCTGATTAATCTTATCGATACTCCCGGACACGTTGATTTTGGTTTTCATGTGGTTCGTGCAATGCGTGCGGTTGATGGTATATGTCTTGTAATTGACGCAGTCGAAGGTGTGATGCCACAGACCGAAACAAATCTAAGGCAAGCGCTAAAAGAAAGAGCAAAACCAATTTTGTTCATTAATAAAATCGACCGTTTGATAAATGAGCTCAAGCTTGATGCAAAGGCAATGCAGGAAAGATTCCTTAAGATTATTATGCAGGTTAACAAAATCATCGAGGCAAATGCACCAAAGGACAAGGTAAATGACTGGACGATTGGCGTTGAAAAAGGAAATGTTGCATTCGGTACTGCTTTCAATAAATGGGCACTTTCCGTCAGTTCAATGAAGAGATTCAATATTACTTTCAAGGACATTTATGACAAGTGCCTTTCAGGCGACCACAAATTCCTTGTGGAAAAAAGTCCTTTGGATGATGTGCTTCTTGAAATGATTATCACACATCTTCCAAGTCCAAAGTTTGCACAAAACTACCGTGTTCCGGTTCTTTGGAAAGAAGGTGACATCAATTCTGAAGAAGGAAAATCGATGCTTGCATGCGATCCAAACGGAAAGCCAATGGCCGTTTGTTTCGGTGTCGTTTATGATGAACATGCCGGCGAAGTCGCAGTTGTCCGGATGTTTTCAGGAAAAGTTGAAAAAACCACCGAACTTTATGTTGCAGGAAAGAAAGTGAAAATAAGAGTACAGCAGGTAGGTATTTATATGGGCCCGGACAGGGTTCCTGCTGACCACGTCATTGCAGGAAACATCGGAGCTCTGGTCGGGTTGAAAGATGTTTATGTAGGTGAAACGTTTTCTGCAGACCCTATCGCCCCGTTCGAATCAATCAAGCATTATTCCGAGCCGGTCATTACTAAATCCATAGAAGTAAAAGAGCAAAAAGA
>CAZLMI010000124.1:0-3392 GCA_964560865.1 Microcaldota archaeon | reverse complement strand
TTTTGATGTTACATTAGATCCATATTTTCATACAGGAAGTAAAAATAAAGGATGGAACGGTGATAATACACGCAGAACGCGGGGAGAAAAAAATCCCGGAACTCATGGAACTTGCAAAGAAAAAAGGAATCGTAATAAGCTCGGTAAATCTAAGGAAGCCAACTCTCGATGACGTGTTTATGTTCTATACCGGAAGATACATTCGCGAAGAAGAGGCAACATCCAGGGAATCGATGAAACTGAGAAGACAGGCATGGAGCAGAACTAAACGGTGACTGTATGGGAGAACTTACTTCTATTTATTTCATGTGGAAAAGGGAAATGATACGGTTTTTCCGATCAAAAAGCAGGGTTATTGGAAGCCTTGGCATGCCTTTTTTTATTCTCGCAATACTTGGAAGCGGCCTGAATGGTGCCATGTCCCTCCCAGGTACGAACGGAAATTATATGGAATTTATTACACCGGGAGTGCTCGGAATGGTACTTTTGTTTGCCTCGGTTTTCACTGGGGTAATGGTAATAGTTGACAGGCAGTTTGGATTTCTGAAAGAAACGCTTGTTGCACCGGTAAGCAGAACCAGTATTGTGCTTGGAAAATCAATCGGAGGTGCAACTGCTGCGATTATGCAGGGAGTACTTATGCTTGTTGTCGCAGGGTTGCTTGGTGTGAATATCCCGATAGCATCCGTTCCAATGCTGCTTGTGATAATGACAATAACTTCGCTTGCGTTTGTTTCGCTTGGAATAATGATTGCATCAGTACTGGATGACATGCACGGCTTCCAGCTTGTCATGAACTTCCTGATAATGCCGTTGTTCTTTCTTTCAGGTGGATTGTTTCCTCTTAATACTGCACCTGAGATAGTCAGGATTATTTCTTATCTTGACCCGCTTACATATTCTGTTGAGGCAATGCGATACCTTTTCATTGGCACTGCTTCAATCCCAATTATATGGTGCATCGCAGTGCTGTCAGGATTCCTTGTATTAACAACAATCGTAGCCGCATATATGTTCGGGAAGATAGAAAGTTAGGTGGAATTTAGATTGTAAATATTAATATCCAGCTTTTTATCTTTTTCCAGCATTTTCACAATCTCATCAAGAATAATGCCCTTTATTTTCATGTATTTTTCCCTTCCTACTTCCACGTTTCCAATTGCATAACTTTTTGCCTTTGAATTAAAGCAGAACATGCAATCTGAAAGATTCTCGGAATTGTAGCAAAAATAGCTGTCCCTGCAATTGTTGCAGTCGCTCATTTCAAAGCACCTGGTCAGGTTGGACGAATAATAGCATTTTATGCAGAATGTTGATGAAAGTGTATGCGAGCAACCAAACACATATTCGGATTCCCTTGGCCAAAACGAATATGCAGAGTACCTGCTCTTTACAGGAAAGGCACAATTAGAACAAAAACTTGCGTCAGTGCATCCGGTGCATTCGATCAGCTCGTAATTATTTCCATAGGTCACTTCCGGAGTAATGACTGCTATTTTATGCAATTTTTCATGTATATTGGACAGATGTAAATCAGACAAAACATTTTCTGAAACCTTTTGATTTCCGAATTCCAGCGCCTCTGAATTCGTCAGGACATTATCTGCAATTGCAGAATAATACGCAGTTCTTGGGGCATAAACAATCTTGTTACTGGCCACGGATTTGGATTTGAGAATTGCGGGAACATTGATTAAAAGCCATTTTTCATAGCTTTTCAAATCATCCATTTGTTTTCCAAATACAACTGCGGTTGTTTCTTTGAATGCCCTCTCAATATGCCCACCATCACTCATTCTTACCACCTAAAAGTTCGATGACTCCTGGAATAGTCTTCTTCCTTCCAAGCGTTTCGCGCATTTCCATAATAAGCTTGGCTTTCAAAACCAGATATTTGTCTTTTTGCAGTTCAAGATTTCCGATTCTATAGTGCTTGTTTCTCAGATTAAAACTAAACATACAGTTGGTGCAGCCGTCGATGTTGCCGGTGTAATAACAATCAGAAGAAGTATATATCCTTACTGATTCCATACACCTCGTATCCTTATAGGTTTCAAAACAACGGATTGCAAACTGGGTTTCACCGATACAGTTAGAGCCAAAGGAATATTCCCCATACCTGGCTTTGGTTGTATATGCCACATATTTGCTATCATACACTTCCTGCGAATTATAGACGTGCCAGCAATTGCTGCAACGATTGGACAGGACAACATTTCCGGATTCACCCAAAACAATATTTCCGGTATAATAAACCCTCTCTGTAATTTCTTCCAGCAGGGAATCCAAATCCTTGATTTTATTTATGGAAAACGATGACGTATTGATTCTTTTTTGATAATTTTCAAGCTCGCTATGGCCAAAAACCCGTGCATAGGGCGGAATTTCCGGAGAAGCAATTATTTCAGTGCCTGAAAAACATGAGTTTGCCTTGCGAACTGGCTCGTTGTATTGGGACAGATAACCCACGTACTCGCCCATATCCCCGATTTCATCGCCAAGGAGTATTTTGCAGGTTGATTTCCATGCCAGATTGATATCATAAATTGGGCAGCCAGGAACATTTTGAGGTTCCTGCAATGCCAGATTTATTTCATTCATGATAATAATATTGCAGCCAACCAGATATAAACCGTACTGACTAACGTCATGGAATAATATTGGACATTGGTCCAAGAAGATTTAAATAAAGTGGCGGTTAATAATATAGTATGGCAAGTATAAAACAGGCAACAGTGGCGCTTTACCATCATGACTGTTATTGCAGCCTATCCACTGAAAAATTCCCGGAAGTGGAATTAAAGGTATTGAGCCCAGTTATATATTCTGACCGGAAAAGAACAAACACGAGAGATTACAATGCGATTTTTGGAATAAAGGCAAAAACCGAAAACGAACTGGAAGGATATATAAAATACCTGAAAAATTTCAAAAGCGTCAGGAAGATAACTATCCTGTCAAGAAAACCATGCGAGGCAATAACCCTTCAGGAAGTGCAGGGGCCGAATCTAAGCTATGATACCGTGCTGAAAAGCAATGCTGTTTATTCCTCACTACCGAGCGTACAAAATGGTTTTGAGATTCATTCGGTATTGGCAAATGATCCTGAACATATTAAAAAAATGCTCCTGGAATTCGAAGGAATCGGAGAGGCCAAAATATTGCGCATAGGAGATTACCAACCAAAGCTTTCAAACATTTTCAGCCTTACTGAAAAGCAAAAAGCAGCGCTGAGGCTTGCACTTGCACACGGGGATTACGAATGGCCAAAGAAATCAACACTGGAAGAGCTTGCAGCAATAGAAAAAACAAGCAGGCGAAGCTTTCAGGAGCGGCTGAGAAGGGCTGAAAGAAAGATATTGCCGAAGACGATTGAACGGATTTTGGAGGAG
>CAZLMI010000123.1:1771-3396 GCA_964560865.1 Microcaldota archaeon | reverse complement strand
TTCATTTCAAATGCAGAACTGCTTCCAACCGCTTCGCCTAATTTTGAAAGCGGTCCGCCTAACGAGGATTGCGTTGAGCTTGCACGGGTTGTTGACAGATCCATCCGAAGTGCAGAAATTATCGATGTGAAAAGCTTTTTTGTTGAAGAAGGCAAAGTCCTTTCACTGTTCCTTGATTTGTATGTTATCGACCATCTTGGAAATTATACCGATACTGCGACCCTTGCGGCTACGGCTGCCCTGATGAATACCAAGATACCGAAGGTTGAAGATGGGAAGATTATAAGAGGGGAATACTCGCATAATCTTGCTCCAAAATCCCTTCCGGTTTCGGTTACCTTTAATCGCATAGGCGATCACTGGCTTGCAGACCCGACCCGGGACGAGGAAGTTGTTCTTGAATCAAAGATTACCATTTCCACAACCGAGGAGCACGTGTGCACTCTTCAGAAATCAAAAGGGTATATCACACGAAATGAGCTTTTTGACAACATAGAGATAGCTTTTAAAAGAGGAAACGATATAAGAAATATCCTCAATTCAGGTGCTGACTAATGAAACAATCATCAAGATACGGAGCCAAGCTGAGAAAACTGGCAAACAAGGCAGAAGTGTCTGCAAAAAGCAAATACGAATGTCCAAAATGCAAAAAGAAAAAAGTAGTTCGCAAAGGATATTCGTTATGGCAGTGTCGTTCCTGCGGTGCTAAAATTGCAGGCGGTGCATTTTCCCTTACAACCGAATCCGGTGAAATTTCAATGAGCCGGACTTCGTCATATAGCGGGTGATACTTTGGGAGAATATAAAGATTTGAAAACAGGTGCAACGGTTCAGGTGGAAGGCGGAAAACTCTTTCCGACAAGCGGAGCTAAAATGCTTTTGAAAATGAGACCCCCGGGTCTTGTTACTGAAGTAGGTACGGATTAGTCCTTTATTTTTTTTATTTGGAAATAAGGGTATAATCCGATAAAAGCTAATCGTAAACCGTTTTGTTGGTTTATTCGCTTAATCAGGGCTTATTTCTGAAAGTAAAGTGGTTTATATGAACGCTGATCTGAAATTTGTTGTTTCATTTGATGATGCTTCTTCAGCTCAGGCTGCCCTCAGGGCACTGGAACAGGAAAAAAAGAGTCCCCGTTCTGATTTTCGGGTTACATGTTCCGGCACCCAGGTTTTGATTTCCATATCCGCACAGGATGCGACTGCACTGCGGGCAACCGCCAATTCATCAATGCGTGTTCTTCAAACAATAGAATCAATAGAAAATACTCATAAAGGTGTTTAAATGAAAAAAGACAATGACCTGAACAAGGAACTTTTGGAATATGAAAATCTTGAAAAACAACTCGAAGTTGTTCTCAT
This sequence comes from Microcaldota archaeon, assembly GCA_964560865.1. Classification (GTDB taxonomy): domain Archaea; phylum Micrarchaeota; class Micrarchaeia; order Anstonellales; family Bilamarchaeaceae; genus CAZLMI01. The sequence goes on along the minus strand of CAZLMI010000123.1, from coordinate 2,034 downwards.
ACAAAAGCATCAGCTTCAATTGCAGCTTAATGAAATAAAGCATGCAATGGACGAGCTCAAAAAAACCCACGGGGAAGTGTATCGTTCTACCGGTTCAATCATGGTTAAAAGCAACCGGGAAGAGGCAGACAAGGACCTTAAGGACAGAAAAGAACTCATTGAAATGAGGCTTGCAGGCCTTGCAAAATCAGAAGAAAAAATGAGAACTACGGTTGTTGAAGCGCAAAAATCCCTTCAGCAGAGAATGAAAGAATATGGTCAAG
>CAZLMI010000123.1:1342-1761 GCA_964560865.1 Microcaldota archaeon | reverse complement strand
TCCTGAAGATTTTAAAAAATTCCTGAAAAATAATTCAGGGAAGAAGTTCGCTGTTGCCTGCCACAGCAAGCCGGATGTGGATGCAGTCGCATCTGCATTTGCAATCAGCAGGCTTTTTCCCGGAAGTGTTATTGTAACTCCCGATGAAATGAATAAAGGGGCCACATTGCTTTGTGAAAAACTGAATATCAAAACACAGCTAATCAAAAAAATCACCCGCGCTTCTTTCGATGGCCTTATCGTTACCGATGTGAGCAATTATACCTTGCTTCCGGAAGCCCGTGAGTGGCATGTAGTTGCTGTTTTCGACCATCATCAGGCAGAAGGAAGGGACATGAAAGCGGATAATTATTTTGTTGATTCGGATTCTCCTTCCACTGCCGAGTTGATTGCCACTCTTCTGGAAAAAAAATTAGATT
>CAZLMI010000123.1:0-1332 GCA_964560865.1 Microcaldota archaeon | reverse complement strand
TCGATTCCGATGTTGCATTTGCGCTTTGCTGCGCGATTATTGCAGATGGTGCCCGATTCAAGTCTGCCCGAGTCAATACGTTCGCAACTCTGGCACGGCTAATGGAAATTGCAGGCGGTTCTTATTCTGAGATGCTCGGTTATGCAGAGCCTGAATTCGATTCTGACGTGAAGATTGCAGTGCTTAAGGCAATGCAACGCGTTAAATTCGTCTATTCAGCGGGTTATGTGGTTGCAACGAGCGAGGTCGGGATGTCTGAAAGCGATTCAGCTTCGCTTATTTCCGAAGCAGCGGATGTTGCGTTTGTTGCAAACTGGAAGGATGCTGAAAAAGAAACGCGCATTTCCGCAAGGGCGCGGAAGAATGTAATTGTTCCATTGCATGAAGTCATGGCTGCGGTTGCAAAAGAGGTTGGCGGTGCTGGTGGCGGTCATGCAAAGGCTGCGGGTGCGTCATTGAAGTGCCACAGCGACGTTGCATTGGCAAAGTGCGTTGAGGTTTTTGTGAGGAAGGCTGAAGGAATCTAGATTATATTTCCATTTTATAAGCTATTCTTATTTTTCTTTCCTTGCTGTTTTTTTCTGAAATGACTAATCCCTTTTCTTCGAGCTGGTTTAAATAGCGCAATATCTGCGGAAGCTGTTTTCCTAGTTTGTCTGCAAGTTCGTTGGTAGAAATCGGGGTTTCATTTATTGTCCTCAGCATTTCAAGTTCAAAATCCGTTAATGAGCCAGAGTAAATGAATTTTGGAAGTATTACAAGTTCTCCGATATCTTCCCTTACATAAACAATCTCCTTTACTTTTTGCCAGTGTTTGAGAGCAGTAATATAAAGAAGAAAGGAATCGAACTTCGGTCCGCCAGTCAGATTGACGATTATTTCCGATTCTTTTTCAAACAGTTTGGATAAAATTTCCATTCTTTCAGAGAAGTCATAATTATCCTTCAATTTCAGGATTTCATATTTTATTGACAGGGATTCCTCAGCTATCTTCTTTGCCTGCATCAATGCATCTTCCACGGATTTTTTTGATTTGCTGTCCTTTGGTTCAGAAGTTATAAAAATTATTTTTTCTCCGCCGTATCTTGTAACTGGAGTATACACCTGTTTTGCGTGAAATCCGATAGGTACGATGTGTGTTGTCATATTAATCACATTTGTTAATATATATTTATTATTAATTCAATAAATTAAAATTAATTTTAAGAGTAAATATTTATAAACTGTTTGGTTCGAAACTGGTTAAGGGATGTGTAATGCGTCTTGTTTTGGAACTCGAATCAAATGCGGATTGTTCGCGTAAAACCTTTGAGAACAAATACCGAACTGCAA
>CAZLMI010000122.1:0-3408 GCA_964560865.1 Microcaldota archaeon | reverse complement strand
TGGCCTGAAAACAAAGGAACCGATTTTGGATAAGCATTGCATCGGGGGAGTTGCAGGAAACAGGACAACCATGATTGTAGTGCCGATAGTGGCCGCAGCGGGGTTGTATATCCCAAAAACATCTTCACGGGCAATCACATCGGCATCAGGAACGGCAGATACAATGGAGGTACTATGCAATGTGAATTTTGGAATAGATGAAATGAGGAACATGGTAAAAAAAGCCAAAGGAGCCATAGTGTGGGGCGGAGGAATGAAACTCGCACCAGTGGATGATAAACTGATACGTGTAAGACATCCACTCAGCCTTGATCCTCAGGGAATGCTTCTTGCAAGCATACTTGGAAAGAAAAAAAGCGTTGGGGCAAAATATGTAATAATAGACATCCCGGTCGGAAGAGGGGTAAAGGTACCATATATGGAAAAGGCAAAGGAACTTGCACAGCATTTCATTACCATAGGACAAAAATTAGACATGAGAATAGAAGCACTGATAACCGATGGTGCAGAACCTGTAGGAAACGGGGTCGGGCCGATTCTGGAATGCCGGGATGTGCTTGAAATTCTTGAAGGGAAAGGACCGGAAGATTTAAGGCACAAATCCATTTTAATGGCCGGGAAACTGTTCGAGCTTTGCGGCAAAGTAAAGAAAGGGAATGGATATGATGTAGCTGAAAACCTTATTAAAAACGGAAAGGCATTGAAAAAATTCAGGGAAATCATCGAACTGCAGGGAGGAAACGGAAAAGTAAAAGCAATGGACATGATACCTGGCGAGTATACTTATACTTACAAAGCAGAAAAAAACGGGAGCATATTCCACATAGACAACAAAATGATCTCCAAAATAGCAAGAATTGCCGGGTCACCACGGGACATTGGAGCAGGCGTATTTTTACACAGGATACGTGGGGACCGGGTGGCCCAGGGAGACCCGATATTCACAATCCATGCTGAAAGCTCGGCTAAATTAAGCTTTGCAGTGAAAGCACTGGAAGAACTGGAACCGATTGAAATGAGAAAAATGCTCCTTGGAAGTGTGGACCAATAGCATGGCAAACCGAGTTGTTCGTGTTGAATAGCTTTATAAAAACTTCTCCACTATTCTTTCTTTCTATTCCCCGCCTTAGCTCAACGGTAGAGCGGCCGGCTGTAGCTTGATTGACTCCGTTTTTAGGAGTTTGATACTGTTTATACAGTAGATACCGGCAGGTTGCTTGTTCAAATCAGGCAGGCGGGAAATTGTGTTTTCTGTTTCGAGTTTTTGGTCTTGTGTTTCTTGTTTTCGGCTATGTGATCGAGTTGCTGGTTTAGAAAGATTTTAATAACACAAATGTCTTAATAAGATAGGTAATTATATGGCTCGAGCAATTCAATACGTAATGGAATTGACCAAAGAAGAAGCAGTTGTACTGTTAAATGATTTTTTCAATCCAAAACCAAACCCTGCTCGAGATGCCACAATAGAAAGAGCGAGAAAGCTAAACATCCAAATAAGGTAGGTGCTTTTTCTGGAAGGCAATAAGTATACTACTGAAAATAGTTTTGTTTATATCCTGAGGGAAGGGCACATATCAACCCTTATTTCATTCTCTTCAAAAAATAATGAGTTGAACGAATTATATGACCTTAGCCACAGGTGCACTCAAAGTTCCAGACAAACTCGAATTTGAATTCAGAGGCAAAAAATTGCGAGAATACCCAAAAGATTTTCCAAACCAGTTTCCAGCTCTTTTGGTTGGTAAATTAGCAACAGATAAAAACGAGGAAGGAAATGGCGGTGCTGGTTTATTGTTGGATTACGCAGTAAAACTTGCTCTTGAGATACGGGGCAAAGTTGGTTGTATATATCTTGTTGCAGATTCTTATAAAGAAAGCATGAACTGGTACAAGAAAAAGGGATTTAGAACTTATATCAAAGATACTTCCCAAAGAACAACAATTCCAATGTATTTGGAACTTTGAAATTGTGTTTTCTGTTTCTGGTTTTGAGTTTTGTATCTGGTTTTTGTTTTCGAATTTTCGGTTAGGTGTTTTGTTTTCTAATTTAATCAGAACAGATTCTTAATAGTCCCATTATCAGTTAATTTATTGTAATAGACACCATCAAAAAAATAAAATACGTGCTTCGAACGGATTGTATCTATAGTAATTTAATAAAAAGCTTTAGGTTGAAGAACGAATATGTCATTCATGAAAATGGTTTTAATTGGGATTTTGTTTAGTGGCTTTTTATTCGCAACAACAGCACAGAACGTGGTTCCGGATTTGTCAGGATACACGACCAAAACAGAACAGATCTTCGGATCAGAACAAAAATTATACGGTGCTAAAGACGGAATTACTAAATGCAATCTGACCAGCGGATACATGTTCGAAAAAGTAAATCTTGGCGAGGATATTGAAATTGCAGGAGTCGTATTCCAGTGCAATGGAAACAACCAAAATGAAATCAGTATTGATATTATAGATTCACTAAAGAATCATACATACACAACTAAAAAAAGCATGAACATGAAGGGAATAACCGTCCATTATTTTGAGGAAAGTATCGGATTTCAGGATTCTTATGCAATTTACTACTATTACAATTATGGGGAAATGCATGTGGAACTTGCATGCGTAGATTCGAAAGATACAACTGGAACAAACTGCAATAAAGTATTGGAGCAGTTCATAACCAAAATAAGAGAAAACGACGCAGGCGTATCGTGTTGTTTTCCAATGATAATATTTGGAATAATATTATTACTGGTATTTAAAACAAAAAAATAATACATTGCCTGGATAACGAATATTCAGTCATTACAACCGGATACTTTCTCCATCATCCCTTTCAGCAATTCAGTAATATTGTCTTTGGCAGAACCAACGATACACAGCATTTGATCAACTGGCTTTTGATCATCGGAAACAATTTTTGCTGAAGTAAGTTTTATTACGGAAATGCCAGCCACTCCAAAAAAAGTCATGCCAATGATATCCAAAACAAGCTTGATATCGAACTGTGAGAATATTCTTGATAATGATAATGCAACAGACATACCGATGACACCAATAATCGAATTTCTCAGATATAGTTTGGAATTATCTTCGGATTTCGGAACATGACCGACTTCCAGGTTGCCTTCCCAATTCATGCGAGCCACCACAACGCGGGTTTCTGGATTAAAAGTCCCGAAATCAACAGGTTGTGTTAACTCACGTGCCAGGGAATTGGCTTCATTATCGCAGACTTCCATAGCATTGCGAATTCTGCCTTCCAGAAGGTATTTTACGTATGGTTCGTGCATCCTTTCGCGTAGCCTGTGAAGATCCTCATTAAGCTCAATAAGTAGATTGCCAGTTCGTTTTAAACCCGAACGGCAGGCAGTTTTTCTTGCAATGCAGGCACTTTTGAACATATTC
>CAZLMI010000121.1:0-3422 GCA_964560865.1 Microcaldota archaeon | reverse complement strand
AGTTCAATATCATTCGGAAAACGATCGGTGCGCACAAGCTTGTTCAAAAATGCCAAGGAACACATTGCAGCTTCAAACTCCTTAAGTTTGAGTTCACGCACGCCTTCGGGAAACATCACATTGAACTGAACAGGTATTTTTATTTCCTTGCGTGAACCATTAGCATATAAAACTGAAAGAGCAAGATTAATCCCACCTCCATTTTGCAATGCATGCATGGCATCTGCAAAAAATTCACGTGGTGTCCTTTGAATGTGTTCGACCTGAACAACATTTGGATTCTTCATGATTTCTTGAGCTGCAAGTATTAATGCCGGATTAAATGCAAGTGAAGAAAATATCAACCGGGATATGTTTGATGGCAACTCGATAAATGAAGGGCCAAATAAAGTAAGGTATAATCTCACACCCTCAAAGAAACCAGCACCATAATGAGCAGGATTATCAAAAATAGAACTTCCTGCAATTTCTACCGGAGAAAATCCGCCAGTCCGACTAAAATAGACAAACCTTGCTTCCGAATCCATCGGAAAACTTGGACCCGACCAAGAAGTTCCTGCAGAATCAAGAAAAGTCAACCCAACTTGTCTGGGTAAAATTAATTTTGTTCCGGATAAATCGTCAATGCCTCCCATGACTATATAATTAATCAGTTCGGCTTTAAAAGATATCACATTTTGTGACATCAATTTAAACATGCAACCTCGCAAAATAATTCTAAAAAGTAAAGTAATGAGGTGTATGAAAATGAATGTAAAACAAATGGCAGGAAAACAAATGAAAGGGTGTTTTGAAATCCAGAAGACCCGGCACAAGAACGGATAAATCAACGGAAATGAAACCGCTGAAACCAGAACCAGAATACGTGATGGATGCCGCCACAAACAACGGGAATGGACGGGGCACGAATTTTTTTGAAAGGCTGAAAACCAGGCAATATGAAGAGATCGTAAAAAGTATTAATCATCATTAAAAATAGGTTTTGGATGAAACTGATCTTTCAAAATTCTTTTTTTATCTTTTTAGCAATCTTTTTTTATTCTTCTTAAAATAAGCTAAGCATGGAGAAATGCAGCCACTGCAACAAAACAGCAGTAATAGTCCTTGGATATGTCGGCAAGCGCCAGTGCAGGGAACATTTTATGGAAATGTTCGAAAAAAGATTCATGCGAACGATTCGCGAAAATGGGGAAATAAAAAAAGGCGAAACCGTAAGTATTGCGGATGGAAATTACTCTAAGGTATTGGAATACCTGATGAAAAAACTGCAGATGAGAATCCCGTTTACCATTGCAAAGAATGCAAAAACAGTAGTATTCCCATATAGTGCTGATGATATTGCCGCGCAGACTCTGGAGGCATTCATGAAACCAGCCAAAAAAATCCAACTGCCATCAGTGAAAGAAGAACACATAAATGGAAAACGATGCCTGAAACCACTTACAAGAGCTCCTAAAAATGAAATAACCGTGTATGCAAAACTTAACGGAATTAGGGTAAGAAAAAAGAAAAAAAACAGACTGGGAATGGAAATTGACGAGCACATTGAAATGATGGAAAAAAAATACCCCGGGAGCGTATTCAAGATTATTTCAAGCCTGAGATATTTGAAAGGATGATTATATGACAGAAATTGTATTTTTTGGAACAGGTGGGGGAAGAATAAATCTCATTCGCCAGATACGAGGCACCGGTGGATTCAGGATAAATTCAAAATCGGCAAATATACATGTTGATCCGGGACCGGGGGCATTGGTAAACTCCAGGAGATACAGGCATAGTCCGCTCACGCTGGATGCGGTAATCATAACCCACAGGCATATCGACCATTCAAATGATGGAAACCTGATGGTGGAAGCCATGAGCAATTATGCCCTTTCAAAAAACGGGATTCTGATAGCAAGCAAAAACACGCTTGACCCGAAGGATGGGGACAGAGGAGTAACCAAATACCATCAGGGACATGCTGATGAAGTTTATGCCGCAGTACCCGGGGAAACAAGAAAGTTCAAAACAAAAAAGGGAGAATTCGAAATGGATATAATAAAAGTATACCACGATGAAGGCTCGGAATTCGGATTCAGAATCCGTATTGATGGAAAAACAATCGGATACACCAGCGATACTGAATATCGTAGTGAAATGGGCAAAAAATTTGAAGGCTGTGACATCCTGATAGCAAATTGCCTCAAACCAACTGCGGACGGAATTCCGGACCATATGGAAACAAAGGATATTGTTGAACTGGTAAATACCGCAAAACCAAAATTATGTGTCATCACCCACCTTGGACTGACAATGGTCCGCATCGGACCTGAAAAAGAGGCAATGAAAATAGAAAAGGCAACAGGAGTACGCACAATAGCTGCAAAAGACGGGATGGCCGTCGGGAATAATCTGGAATTGCAGTTTCATGAAACATACAAAAAAGAAACGCCAAGCAAGCAGGATCTTGAAGATGAAAAATTTGCTGAAAAAGAAATTTGATGGGGATTTGCAGGCAACTGGAATCATCAATCTTTTTTTAAGCATTTACATTTAATGCACTTACCTGACCAGTAAAAAAGAAAACAAAAAACGGTGAACCCCATGGTAGCATGCCCACATTGCCACATATACAAAGGAATCTTTTCAGACATGAAACAAAATAGTGAAGGAAAATATGTTTGCCCTGCAAACCCGGCACATAAATTTACACGGGATAGTGACGGAAATTTTCATTTGATTTAAACCGGCTGAGAATATAAAAAATGACTTTTTTTCGAACCAAACCCGGACAGGAACCTGTCCGGAGAGATAACTTAGCTTTTTAACTGCTTATACGCATTAGAAAAAAGGTTTATATACGGTAAAATGAGGTAGTAATAATGCTTCCAAAACACTACGAACGGTCAATAGAAGAAAAATGGCAAAAATACTGGACAGAAAACAGGACGTACCGATTTGATGAAACTGCATTCAATAATAAAAAAACAGCAGTACACAAAACACAGGACACAAAACCAGTATATTCAATAGACACCCCGCCGCCGTTTACCTCGGGCGAACTTCATATGGGACATGTGCTTTCATACAGCTTCTTTGATTTTGCCGCGCGTTACAAACGCATGAATGGATTTAATGTCTATTACCCGCAGGGATGGGACACACAGGGATTCCCTACCGAAGTAAAAGTAGAAAAAAAATATGGCAAACTCCCTGCCCCCGAATTCAGGAAAAAATGCGAGGAATGGACAGAAGAAATGATAATGCGAATGAAATCCCAGATGAACACCATGGGATTCTCCCCAGACTGGGAGTATGAGTATAAGACAATGGACCCGGAATATCACAGGAAGGTGCAAATCTCACTGGCAAGGATGTATAATGACAAACTTGTTTACCGTGCCAGTGAGATTTGCACCTTCCTGTGATATTCCGGG
>CAZLMI010000120.1:2635-3433 GCA_964560865.1 Microcaldota archaeon | reverse complement strand
TGACGACCTGAACTGATCCAAATGGAAGAAATGCCGCCTTTATCTGAAGCCATATCGCCTTAAGCACGATAATAACCCTGCGCAGTTTTATTCCCCCAGTAGTAGAACCAACCATGCCACCCGAGATCATCAGGAGAATCAGAATGTAAATTGAAAACCGGTGCATTGCTGCAAGATCTCCTATGGCAAAACCACCGCATGCGATTGCAGAAATGGCATTGAATAGCGCATTATTCAGTTCCTGGTCTCCAATAAACGAAATAAGCATAATTGCAGAGATTGTGATAATTATATAAAAAAGCAACTCCTCGTCAAAAAATGCTTTTTTAAGATCAAAACTTGCAATTTGCTTATAAAAAAGAAAACAGGTAGCACCACCGAACATCAATGCTGCCAGAGCAAAATTCTGGGCAGCTGTAAAGTTATAGGTATCAAAAGGAAAAAACCCACCGTTTGAAATTCCAGCCATTGCAAGATTTACAGCATTAAATATGTCGAGATTCAGATAGACCAGCAATCCGATACCAAAGATTGTCAGAACAATATATGTTTTCCAAATCAGACCGACTGTTTTTCCAATCCCGACTTCCGATGAAGAATGCCCTTCAGCATGTAAAAATGAATATGCCTCCCTGCCTTTCATTACAGTAAGCATAAGGATGATTATTCCCAATCCGCCAATCCACTGGGTCATTGACCTGAAAAGAAGTATGCTATCGGGCAGATGTTCGATTGAACTCACTGCGGACAAGCCAGTAGACGTCCATCCGGACATGCTTTCGAATAAGGCATCTGTTG
>CAZLMI010000120.1:0-2625 GCA_964560865.1 Microcaldota archaeon | reverse complement strand
GGGAAGTCAGTGCCAAAACTTCTCCCATGGTAAGTGTTTCTATGTGTTTTTCTATCTCTTTGATATGGATCAGAGATGCATAATTCCATGGAGTTTCCGGATTCAGAAGATAAATAATTGCACTTTTGATATTCTTGAAAATATGAAGCAGGATATGTGGCAACGCGGGAAAAGCAAGGATGACTATCGGGATGATGATCAACGGAGCAACACCATCATTGATTATTATTGAATAAAACAAAGGCAGCAGCAGCGGAATTGACGCATAAAACATGACTGCTGAAAGTTTTTGAAGAAAAACCATTAACCATCATTCGAAGGTAAGTTTTAAAACATATGATGGGCGAAGCACGAATAGAACGTAGAAATCAAAAATCAAAAATACTTTTATCAAATCTTTTGTTTTTTTCAAGCGAAGTTATCACTTCTTCCAAAAGCATTTTTTTTATTTCCAGGTATTTTTCTTTTCCGACTTCCTGATTGAATATCGCATACCGCTTATTTCTGGCATTTGAACAAAAAAGGCAGTCATGGCAGCCCTGACAGTTATGGCAAAAATAGCACCAGGTGCATTCCTTGCATGAATCACATTCAAAACAGGAGGTTATATTGGTCGAATTGTAACAGTGGATAGAGAACTGGGAAAAAAACAGGCGATAACATCCAAACAGGTGATCGCCACCGTAAATGTACTGCGAATACCCGACATGTTTTGATTCGAATACATCGCATACTGACTTAACATTGTAAACATTCATGTATACGATTCCATTTTCAACATCATTATTCTGGCCTTCGATTACATCGAGATTATAGTAGCCAATGTCTGCAATGGAGCGCAGTATGGATGATAGGGTAATCCTGCCAAAATCGAGTTTAATATCCGGTAATTTAGAGAGCTCGCTGTCTGAGATTATCCTGTTGATAGGTATGTTCCGTAACAAAAAATAATCAGGAACAATATAAAACGGCTTTTTATCTATTGCAGTCTTGATCTCTTTCCCAGGAAAGGAATATTCCGTAAGCCACGTGGAAAAAACATCCATGTTCGATATTCCTTTTCCAAACAACAGCTGGGTTGTTTTTTCAAATTCATTGTCCAGACTAATCATTGGCTACACCCACCAATTCAAAAAGACCTGGAAATGTCTTTTTTCTCCTGAGTTCTTCTGCGATTTCAGAAAGCAGTTTTTTCTTAATAGAGTAATATTTTTCCTTGGTTAATTGCGTATTGCCAATAGCATACTTCATATTTTTTTTATTAAAAGTAAACATGCATTCAGAACATCCTCTTAACTGAAATGAAAAGAGAATATCAGAAGAATTGAATACGAAATGCCCTTCAAAAATTCTTGATGATTCGTATACACCCATGCTCTTCATTAAAAACTCGCTTTTTGCAGTCCATGTTGCACCAAACAGATATTTGCCTTCACGAACACTATGGCAATGAGCCACATACTCGCATGAAACAACTTCGGTAGAATTAAATACAAAATTGGAATCGAATATCGTATCGCTATTGGCAATAAAATCGGATTTACCGAGGTGCTTATTACCGCAATAGGCAAACCGTTCATTTGCTTCTTCAAAAACCGAATCTATGTCCTTGATTTTATTCATATCAAATGGTTTTGAAATCGATTCTTCAAACTTTTCAACTTCATCATTAGAAATGAATTTCGCATTTTTTTTATAATGGGATGCAGACGTATAAACGTCTTCTTTACTGAGAAAAGACGAATACTTTACCAATGGCGGATAAAAATACTTTTTTAGATATGGTTCAAACTCATCTAAAGTCCCCACCGGTTCACCCACAAACATTCTAATGACTGAACCAAATGAGTTGTCCAAATTAGGGTAGAATACGGGTCGAATTTCTTTTCCCATAGTAACAATATAATCAAAATGTATTAAATTAGCTTATCTATTCAAAATCTATTCAAAAAATATATAACTAAAACGAACCTGTTAATCTGAAACTCGCATTTCTACTGTCCGGTCAATGGAGCTTGGAGATAACTCAATAGTACGGGCAAGCGGATCTACAAGAGAATGGGCAGAAGATTTAGAAGGCAAATGAGCTGGTGCCTGGGACTTTGGAGTTACAGGAACATCCAATAACGGAGGTTCGGCATAAAATGGATCTGTTCTAAGCGTAACCTCTGTTTGCGAACTGAAAAATGGTCCAAATAGTTTTCTCCTCTGTAGTTCAATAACGACCCCACCATTAAGAGGCAATGTTTGTGTTGGTTTGGAAACCTGAAAACAATACATTCGACTGGTCCCACAAAGCGCCTGTTCTTCTATTGCAAGTGAAGTCGTTCCATTCCTTGATTTAAAATAAAATAAATGATAGGTTATCCCTGGAATTTCTGGTAAACTTAAAACCAGCATTTTACCGTTAAGTGACAACGTACCTTTGGATAAATGCAGCCCTGGACCTGAGGGTACGTGTTTTTGAGTTAAATGATTCATTTTATTCACATTGGGAGTTATTTTATAATGTAAGTATAATTGTATTTATGTGTATACCAATTTATAAACATGCAACACAGACAAACGAATTGACATAAGACCAATGGTTTGATAAAAGAGGGAAAAAATCCCCCTTTTAATCCC
>CAZLMI010000119.1:0-3441 GCA_964560865.1 Microcaldota archaeon | reverse complement strand
ATGGGCACTCCTAGTTCAAGAAGCTGTATCGTGAAAAACAGATTTCGTTCAAGTGCCATGCTGTCTACTACATTTATTATTACGTCTGGTTTTTCCCTGATTACATACTCTTCAGTAACCTTTTCTTCAATTGAAAATGTTGATAATGAGTATATTCCTGGCAAATCGACCACGGTAATTTCATAATTTCCATATCTGGTGGTTCCTTCAGCAATTTCAACTGTTTTCCCGGGCCAGTTTGCGACATGTTGCGAAAGGCCAGTAAGATAATTGAACAATGCGCTTTTGCCGACATTCGAATTTCCTGCGAGCGCTATTCGCATTTTTTTTAGTTTGCCGTCTCCGGAACTATTGATTCCTGGGGCGCAACAACTGTTTCGTCCCACTATTTCACCTTTACGATGATTTTCGATGCGATTCCATTGCCTATTGCAAGCGTTGTCCCCCTTACTAAAAGTGTGACTGGTCCGTGTAACGGTGCGGATTTAAGGATTTTTACATCCGTTCCTTTTGTAAGTCCTAGGTCTGCAAGCCGTTGTGAGCATTTATCCCCCGCGATTATAGATACTATCTCCGCATGCTGTCCTTCATTTAAGTGCGTAAGCCTTGCCCCATTTTCAACCATCATGCGCATATGTTTCTCAACATCATCCGAAATCGCATGTTCCAGTATGCATGCCTCTTCGTGTATTTTTGTTTTTCTGATTCCTATTATCTCAAGAAACCGGTGTAACAGTCTGTGTTTTCTTAGCAGTGCAGTTCCCCTGGTTTCCCCTTTTTTTGTCAGTTCCGGAGTGCCATATCTGCTGTGTTTTACCAGTTCGCGCTCTTCCATTTTTTTGAGCATTTCGCTTACACTCGCTTTGGATATCTTAAGTTCTTCTGCAAGTGCTGACACCGTGGCATCTTTCCTGTTTTCCCTGAACCTTGCCATGGTTTCCAGATATTCATCTGCTTGTGGTGTGTGGGGATTTGTATCTGCTTTCATGATACTGTTAGGTGGACCTAACTTTTTTAAATATATCGAAATCATAACTGGAAAATCATGCCTCTTAAAAACAAATCCATCCATTATTCTAACAATGGATTCTTCCTGTCTTCGGTGTGGCCGCTGTTGCACTTCATTCGGAGTTTGCGTTACCCCATCCGATGTAAAAAGAATAATGAAAGCAACTGGAAAACCGCCTGAATGGTTTCTTACCATTGTTCCGGAGCCGCCTGAGCGTGAGCGTAGCGAACCGGCAATCATGATTGATGGCAAACCAAGCCTGCTTGTTCTCAAATGGAAGAAAAAATACGACTGCCTGTTTTATTCCGTTAAAGGTTGCATTATATATGAAAACCGTCCGATGCTTTGCAGGAGCTACCCTTTCAACTGTCTTTCGTCTTCACTCTCGTGTCTTGAACGAGATTCTCTACGTGTTGTTTCCAGCCGTGCATGCCCTGTGCCGTGGCAGCCCAAAGAAAAAGAAAAACAACAGTATCTCCTGGATTGTGAACGGTATTTGGCCGGACTTGCGGAATATGAAAAAATTGCAGAAATATGGAATAAAAAAGGTGGCGGAAGCCTCAAAGAGTTTCTTTTTTTTATTTCAGATTTTGTACGGTGAACCGGTAATAATGTTGTGGCACTTTGTCCAGTTCGCTACGATCATCAAAAACTAATTCCCCACCATTGTTTTCCGGGAATTTAAAATATGTGGTTGTAGTCTTATGCGGATGCATTCCATAATATCTTTGTATCGTTCTCCATGGTGTTGCCAGATACAAACTCTCCGTTCCATTTGATTGTGCCAATTCTGCGGTCGCTGCCATTGCGATTACGTTGCTGTTTTCAATACACCCGCGTAGTTCCTTGCTGATGCTTAGATCTCTTTCACGAACCATGGTTGCAATGTCGCTTTGCAGTTCCTCAATTATCCAACCATTTTTCCCAATTGTCAGTCTTGCAGTTGCAATTGCCCCGTCGGCATGTTCAAATGCCGGATCGCATATCCCTTCCAGCTCTGCCTTAAGTGCCCTTTCTACCGGGCGCACCTGCAATGAGAAATTCCCTATCGGCACCCCTATTCTTTTTTCCGCAAAAGGGCTTGCAGTCACTTCAAATCTTTGCCCTCTAATCCAAAATTCATGCCTGCTGTAATAATCTCTGTAAAGTGGGTATAATCTGGCAAGTGCCGCAGTATTAACATTTCCATATGCAAGACAAGCTGCCGCTATCAGATCATTAAATTCTACACTCTCCCGCATATTTTCTATAAATCTGTATGCTACATTATCCTCAAATGTAAAAAGGCCCCTGCCAAGTCCATTTGCATTCTTTTCTGCCCTTTTTTTCATAATCATATTATCTTTAATCATGAATATGTAAAAACTGGCGATTACTACATCTAATTCTATTTCTTGTAATCTTGGGTCGCCACACGATTCCATCTCTGCTCTTACTATCCCAAGCTGTGCCATGATTGTTTCATTAACACATTCTAAAAAAAATGCATAAGGCCCGTTTTCCCTTACCATTGCAACCTGCCGTTCATCCATATATTTGTTTACGAACCGGTCAAAAAAAAGGGTTATCCCGGTAACTCCATAACCTATAAACCTATTCACTCTTTCAATGCAATCATCAGTGATATTTCCAAGCCTTTCAATCAACCGTTTTTGCAGGGCGTCTGTGTCCGGCTTTTTTTCAGTAATTTCTGCTTCCATTAACATCTTTCTGATTTTTACCAGGGCCTCTTTTGTTGCAATTTGTTTTTTATATTCATTACCTTTTTCAGCACCAAAAAATCTAAGTCCCCAATCAAAAGTATTTGTTGCATAAAGCCACATGGCAAGATTATGGGTGGTTATTTCTCTTTCACAGATCTCATCTTCTATGACATATGGTTTTCCCTTAAATCCGTATGGGGGATCAGAATGATTGGCATATGCCCGCAACATTCTTTCTTTTTTAGGCACGGTCCTGTGAATTTGTTGCATTATATGTTTATGTATGAATTTGTATTAAAAAGCTTGCTGTTCTTGATTATGTCCTATATCTTTTGATCTGGTGTTGGGTTATAAAACAGTTTTATATATAAAAAATTAAGGTTGGGTTCATGATTAAGAAAATGACATATATGGATTCCGGAGTGAACATTGAACTTGGCGATGATGTTTCAAAGATTCTCTACAACGCAGCAAAGCAGACGTGGGAAAACCGCAAAGGCGGGATTGGCGAGGTCATTGTTCCGTTTGACGATTTTTCAGGAGTGCGTGCAATCGATGTTTCCGGCCTTCCAAAAGGCACCATGATGAATATTGGTTTTGACGGTGTCGGAACAAAAGTAGAAATTGCCGAAAGAACTGGTAACTATTCAACTCTTGCATATGACCTCTTTGCAATGGTTTGCGATGATGCGGTTGTCAGTGGTGCAGAGCCAGTTTTAATTGGTTCAA
>CAZLMI010000118.1:3237-3464 GCA_964560865.1 Microcaldota archaeon | reverse complement strand
CTATGCTAAGACCCACAGAACTTGCTCCTATAGATAATGCGATTCAATTAACACCTATAACACCTAATTTGTTATTGCTGTTGATCAAGCCATCCCTGATGTTTAATAACATTGAAAATATTCCACGCATATAAGTCGTTTCCGTAATCTCCAAAATGGCAGTCGTCAGCATACAGAATATCATTTGCTTGCTTCCTTATTCTTGTAAAATCAGCGAGTATAACGTT
>CAZLMI010000118.1:0-3227 GCA_964560865.1 Microcaldota archaeon | reverse complement strand
TTTGTGAAATAGTATGTATGACGTTTAGTGTATAACTCTTTTTTTAAAACTTTGTAACATTCGCGGAAGAATTCAACCCGATCATGTGAAAATTGTTGAAGAAATTTTTTCTCTGCATCACTGAGACAATCATCATCGTAAATAATTGGTTGTAGTGTCATCAGTGCAAATCGTCCGGAATTATGTAACCTATCCTGTACAATTTCTGCTATCCCTGCAAAACTTTCAGCAATTTCACGATGCAAATTAGGTTTTTCAACGTGTTCGGCTTTAACCGATTTTCCATAGAGTAGCGAACGGCAGAAATCTATCGTGTGTCTGGCAATATAGAAAAACCTGCATAGAAAACGTACAGCAGTTTTAACAAAAGTATCTGCAACAATAACTCCTGAAAGTGATTTTTTCCACCCGCCAAATACAGGTCCAACAAACCCGTAGAATCCAGGACTTTTATAATAAAACACCGAACCAATATCATTATGACCCTCAATAAAGACTGAAACTTTAATATTTAATTTCTTTAATACCAATGAAAAAAGACTAACCGCCTGAATTTGAGTAAATGATGACTGAGCTAAATTAAGAACAACTATCCTTTCTCCGTATTCTTGCTGTAAGTAATGTTGTAACCGCCCGCATATAGTTTTATTATTATTCGATGCCATACTACCTAACGCAACTGACCCGCCGAATACCGCAACCACAGTTTTCCCCTGCAGCTCCAGATTATCATTCCGGAAACCATTTCTGTCAGTCCATACAACTCCGTTGTTTGAATTCGGTATCATTGTCCATCCAATAATAGGTACGCTACGTACTCTGGTCAACATTTCCTGCTTTTTTACTATACGCTCCCACGCATTTTCAAATGGAAACGCTTTTTCTATAAAATTTTTGCTGAAATAAACAAAACTCCGCTTTCTCTTTACGCGCTCGAGAAAATAAAATGAAAGTTCGTAAAAAACGAAAAAACAAACAATCCCAAATACAAATATTTTCCAGCCACTAATCCAATCCATATGTGCCTTTATAATCTTTCCGTAAAATTTCCGGCTGTTCTTCTTTTAGTAAAATAAAATTATCAATAGCCAGAACATCCATTTCGGTACCCATAAAACATTTATAAGCATCTTCCGGCGTACATACGATTGGTTCTCCCCGAACATTAAAGGAGGTATTTACAAGAACGGAACATCCTGTCAACTCTTTGAATTTTTTAAGCAAGCAAAAATACTTATTATTATACTTACCATCCACCGTTTGAATACGGGCTGAATAATCAACGTGTGTCACTGCGGGTATGGTAGTTCTTGTTTGTTTAAGACGCTCATTTATGCTTAATCCACTATTTTCTTCAACTGCCAATCTTATTTTATCCCTTGTTGTTGCAACCAATAGCATATAGGGAGATTCCACATCCAGTTCGAAGTAATCCTGGCAATCTTCTAACAAGACTGATGGTGCAAATGGTCGGAAACCTTCCCTATACTTTATCTTCAGGTTCATAAGTGACTGCATTTCAGATGACATTGGATTACCTAAAATGGAACGCGCCCCTAACGCCCGTGGACCAAATTCCATGCGTCCTTGAAACCAACCAACAACCTTATTTTCCGCAATATATTTGGCTATTTTATCTAAAAAGGCATCTTCGTCATTATAGTATTGCAGTCTCGCACCGAGATTTATTAATGTTTCTTTAATTTCACCATGACTAAATTTGGAACCGAGATATGTGCCCTTCATTCCATCAGAACCGTACTCCTTTAAATGGGAACGCTTTAGTTCCCCACATTGTTTTGCACCAAGTAAAGCAGCGCCTAAAGCGCCACCTGCATCACCTGCCGATGGTTGAATCCAAACGTTATCGAATACCTTTTCTCTCAGTATGTATCCATTGGCAACACAGTTTAAACCCACTCCACCGGCAATACAAAGATTTTTACTTCCCACTATTTTTTTTGCAAAATGGGCAAGTTTGAGCATAATTTCATTCGTCACCCGCTGTATTGAACTGGCAACGTCTGTATGAAATTTGAGCAACGGAGACTCGGGTTTCCTTATCGGTTGTCCAAAAAGTTTCACAAACTGGTCGTTGACCATTCCATCGTGGACATGAAAATCAAAGTATTTCATATTAAGCTTGAAACTTCCGTCCGTCTTAATCTCGATCAAATAATCCTTAATAAGATTTGCATACTTTGGCTCACCATAAGGAGCCAAGCCCATCACTTTATATTCTCCGGAATTTACCTTAAATCCGAGGTACTGTGTAAAAGCAGAATAAAGTAAGCCTAATGATTGAGGATATTGGATCTCATAAACGGCGGTAAGCGCATTTCCATCCCCTCTGTAAATTGCTGTTGTAGTCCATTCGCCCACTCCGTCTATTGTCAATACTGCAGCATCAGGAAAAGGTGACGGATAAAATGCTGAAGCTGCATGGGAAAGATGATGATCGCTGAAATAAATCTTGCTTTGCCAATCTACTTCCGGTGACATGCGATAAAAATATTCTTGTATTTCACTCACAATACCAGATTTATTCCGAACCCACCTTTCGCACGTTCGCAGGAGATGCTTAAATCCGCTTGGAAAATTTTGAACTGTACTACTTAAGATTCGATTGAATTTCTTTTCGGGATGCTCATAAAAAACGACCAGATCAAGGTCGTCAACAGATATCCCAGAATACTGAAGCGCAAAATTAATGGCATTCTCTGGGAATCGATTATCATGTTTTAACCGGGAAAACCGTTCTTCCTGACTTGCAGACGCTATTTCTCCATCAACAACGAGTGCCGCCGCTGAATCATGATAAAAAGCAGATAATCCAAGAACGTTCATATCAATTCATTTCGTAGACAGCACTAGAAATCTTCCCGGATACCTTCTCTCTGGAAAAGAATTTGGAAAATACTACAATAATAAACGCCAGTATTACCAAATACTTGTGCTGATGGAGCTTTAATCTTACATTCAATTTTGTGACTGGCAGCAGGTTATTAGCAAAAGCATCCTTATTAGCTGATAGCCAATAAGAATCTTTCAACATAACGGCCCTTTTCAACGGACAAAAGAGACTAATTACTTTTAAGGCTGGTAATAAAATGAGAAAACAGAAACACAATAATATATAAAGTATACTCTGAGAAATTCTGATAGACATGATCGGAAATCTTATTTATATTGCTATTTCTTAAACCAAATAAATTTTTCTGCCAATA
>CAZLMI010000117.1:0-3590 GCA_964560865.1 Microcaldota archaeon | reverse complement strand
CGCAACTTTCCAACCCTGACCCGGTATGCACCCGAACCGCTTAACCGTAGTGCAAATGAATACGGCCTTACACGAATTCTTTCAAGAACCGAAATTATCCTGTTCTGATCATCCGTGCTTAATTGCCTGAATTCTTTCTGGGCAGAAGAGATAAATTCAATAAGATACATTCAAACGCCTTTTTTTAGATCTTCTAAGGAAATTGTTTTACCAGTTTTGAACTCTTTCCTGCGTTCTTCAATTTGATAAACAAAATCTGGATTAAGTGAAAGCCGGTCTTCGATAAGATCCTCAATTACTTCCAGATAGCTTTCGCTTTGCTGTAATTTCATATCATCGAGTTTTCGTTTCAATTCTTCGGTAATCTTTATCGTAGTATACATAAGTATACTTAAGTATACCAAAATATATAAATGTTATGATGGTACTAATTTGCCCAGTGACAATCGTCACTATTTTATTATATCCGGCAGGCATGCAAACTGATTCATGGAACAGGAAAATATAACCTACAAAGAACTCGACAGACAGTGGCGTGCAACCTGCGCAACCATACTTGGAGGGGAGATAGGAGAACTGGAAAAATACCGGGAATGGCTTATTGAACTGAACAACCCGAGGTTCGTGAAAAAATCCTCGCTTTCAGGAGTTGAGACAGTATTCACAAGCAGCGAGTATGAGAACGACTCAAAATTCATAAGCATGGATGAAACGGATTTTAACAGGCAATTCCAGCCCCTGAACATAAATGAAATCAAGGATGTCGATTCGATTGTGGAAGCATTGCAGGAAAGATTTTACTATTGCGGAAACATCGTGCTTGGCAATTCGAAATTCGTGGAAAAAAGCTCGAATGTAACTGACAGCTTCTTTGTGTATGACTCGGTTAAGATAAGCGATTGCAAGAACATTGCTTATTCGCAGTATCTAAGGCTGTGTGAAAATATATTCGGTACAAATGAGGGTGGAGAATCCAATACCTGCATACGTTGCAGCATATTGTTCAAAAATTCAAGGAGCTTTGAGCTCTGGAAAGGCACAAACTGTTCGGACTGCCATTATTCGTTCGGCCTGGACGGGTGCAGGGATGTGATGTTCTCGTTTGGTTTGGTTGGAAAGAACTATGCGATAGGAAACCTCGAACTGCCAAAAGACAAATACAATTCAATAAAGAACAGGATTCTGGCGGACATGCGGGAGCAGCTGATAAAAAATAAAAGATTGCCGTCTTTAGTGGATTTGACTTCAGGAGCAACAACGCACTATAAAGAAACAGCTGCGATGCTTGGAAATCAGACAGATATTGAAAAGGAGGCAAAGGTCAGGCATCTTATTGACGATTCATTCCTGCAAACAACTGCATTGTTATTCGGCAAACCGCTTAAAGGCAGCATGGAAGATTATGACCAGTGGTTACGGGGGCATACAATCGTGCCTTATACACTCAGTTCGGTGCTTAGTAAAAAACCAGTGCAGATGTCCAAATGGCCGGGTCTGGCACAGCTTCCAAAAGAAAGATTAGTCACGTATGAGGAAGCACTGGAGCTTGGGAGAATTGCATCAATAAGCAACCAGCAGGCAGAAAAAATAAATACCCTTGAAGATGTCCGGCAGCTGATAGGCGGAATTGCATACTATGCTCCTGAGCACATGTCCGGTACGAATTCAAACCTGATAGAATGCCAGTGGGGTTCGGGGGCATCGAACTGCTATAGGACAGTGATATGTGCATACAGCAAGAATTGCGCGTATTCTTCATGGCCAAGAAGTTCGGAATATTGTTTTGGATGTGGAATTGTATTTGATTCTGGATTTTCATTAAAATGCTACGACTCCGTAAGGCTTATGAGATGCTTTGAAGTGGATGGCGGACGGAACAATATGGATACGTGGTTTTCGCATAATGTGGAGGGCCTGGAGCAGTCGGCATTCTGTTTTAATGTAAAGAACATGCATTATGCAATTGGAAATGCACCTGTTGGCAAGGAGCAATTCCTGAAAACAAAAAAGATGTTGCAGGAATGGGCACTTGATGAACTGGAAAAAAAGAAAAGAATCGATTTAAGCATATACAATATCGGAAGATAGTAATGGAAAACGCAGTGCGTAGATTTATTTTTCCATGATTTTTTTCACCTTGTCCAGCTTTGGAGGAATTGTAAGAAGGCAGTATGGGTGAAGGGGATTCTTTTCAAAATAACTCTGGTGATAATCTTCTGCAGTGTAGAACACATCCAGCTTTCGCGTTTCGGTAACAATTAGTTTGGTTAATGTTTTCTGCAACCTGTCAATATACTCATCGATGATTTTTTTCTGTGCAGCTTCGGAATAAATGATTAATGAACGGTATTGTGTGCCTGAATCATTGCCCTGCCGATTGATAGAAGTCGGATCATGAATGGAAAAAAAGATGTTCAATAATTTTTCAAGGGAGATGCGTTCGGAATAGTAAACCACCTCGACAACTTCAGCATGTCCGGTTTTTCCGGTGGACACCTCTTCGTATGTGGGATTTTTTGTCTGGCCACCAGCATAGCCGGAGATGACAGCCACGACACCATCCACTATCCTGAATGCCGATTCGATACACCAAAAACACCCGCCGCCAAAAACGACTGTTTTGAGTTCTTCTTTTGGAATAAATTTCATGGAAATTGAATTAACGCAATGGCGAACGTTCTTTTTAGTCAGATGTTCCCCAGTAAAAACATGCCCCAGATGTGCATTGCATTTTGCACATGTTATTTCAGTACGAATGCCATCTGTATCAGGAATCCGTTTAACCGCGCCTTTTATTTCGTCATCAAAGCTTGGCCAGCCACAGTCTGATTTGAATTTGTCTTTTGAATAATAAAGAGGCACATTGCACCTGCGGCAGATATACAAACCAGGCTGGAAAAGGTCATTATATTTGCCGCTGAACGGACGCTCGGTCCCTTTATGGACGATTATATCGGCTTCCTCTGCAGATAATTCGTTTAATCCCATAATAATATTTGTGGGGAATACTATTTTATATTGCCTGGCTGGACAAATGAAGGAATAGTTCAAAGCCGAGATTCAACGATGATAATATTTTTTATGGTAGATAAACTATTAAATATAACTTCGGGATTATTTACATGAAAAAACTTGTTTTTTTATTTTTCCTTTTTCTTGCGCCTTTAGTGGTTGCCAAGGATTACACCGTTCCGGCTGTTCAATTGGATTATTACCTGAATTATGACGGAACGGTAAATGTAACTGAAAGGATAAGTTATGACCTGGATGGCCAGTTCACTGAACTTTACCGGCAGTTACCGCCGGATATGAAGATAAGTAATGAAAGCGGGTATTGTATAAACAAAAAATGCCAGTTTTACACGCAGATGAATCAGGGGTATTATGAGCTTGTTTTGAAAAGCAGTTATGGCAATGAGAAGATAACGATTGTATTCAATTATATTGTTGATGGACAAATACTTGAACAAAAAGACACTTCACAGTTTTTCTATAAATTATGGGGTGACCAATGGGAAAAAAGCATCGAAAAGCTTGAGGAAACAATTCACATACAAGGGGATACCAGCCAAACCACTTATTTCATCCAT
>CAZLMI010000116.1:437-3592 GCA_964560865.1 Microcaldota archaeon | reverse complement strand
CAGTATTATCTTTCAGCGTATCATGATCCACAGTAATCGCATACGGCAACCCGATTTCGTCAGCACGCGCGTACCTCTTCCCTCTTGAACCGCTTTCCTGATAAAGAACATCGAATTCCGACCGCAGAAGGCTTGTAACTTCACGTGCTTTTTCAGGCATTCCATCTTTTCGCATAAGCGGGAATACTGCAACATGATAAGGTGCGATTACCGGTGGAAAATCAAACCATTCCCAGTCTTTGTCCTTACTTTTCTCACGGAAACAATGCTCGAGGATACAGAAGAATAACCGGTCGACACCCATTGAAACCTCGAACACGTGTGGAATCAGTTTCTTTTTTTCCTGTTCAACAAAAACATCCATTTCCTTTTTGCTATATTCCGCATGCCTTGAAAGATCATAATCCGTCCGGTATGCATTTCCGATTGTTTCTATTACACCATAAGAAGTCTCAACTTCCATATCAATATTTCCCTTGGAATAGTGCGGAACTTCGCCACCACTCAAAACCCGCAAATACATCTTTGATTCCGGTATCCCGCATGATTTGTAAAATGCCCATTGTTTTGCCATATAGTATGCCATAATCTGGTTTGCAGTTATTTTTTTCTCAAAAAGCTCTTTTGCAGATTTGGTGCTGATTTTATCATTGATTTTTACACGAACGGATTGGTCTTCCACTTCCTTAAAAGCAGAATGATCCCCTAAAGACGGGCTGAAAAAATATTCCAGCTCCATTTGTGTGAATTCACGCATGCGAACCAGACCTTTTCTTGGAGAAATTTCATTCCTGAAGCTTCTGCCAACCTGACCGACGGCAAGAGGAAGCTTCATCCCGTGATTCCGGAAAATGCGCGGAAATGCAGTGAATATTCCCTGTGCGGTTTCAGGCCGGGAATATGCTGCTGAATTTTCCCCGCCGATTCCGGTTTTGAACATCAGATTGAACATGTATGCATTTCCATAGGTTCCGCCGCAGGAACATTTGATGGATTTAATTGCCTCATCAAGGCTTTCAAGCTTTCCATTCCATTTTTCGCCATGCTTGTCCTGATGTTGCTCTTCAACCAGCGTATCTGCACGTACTCTCTGATTGCATTGCTTGCAATCGACAACAGGATCGGCAAAACTCTGCACATGCCCGGATGCCTGAAGTACAATTTCCTGTGTGATTATGGATGTTTCAACTTCGTGATGTCCTTCTTCTTTTATGAACGTTTTTCTCCAGTGGTTTTCAATCTTCTTTTTGATTAATACACCGACAGGGCCATAGTCATAGAATCCGCTCTTTGCACCGTAAGGCTCATTGCTCGGATAGAAAAACGACCTGTTTAATGCTAGATCAAAAATCCTTTCATGAAGTTCCATTATAGTGAATAAAGAAGGAAGAAATTAAAAAATAATGTAAAGACATCCGTGTGTTAGGAAAAACGGAATTTTGGAGGCGCGCATTCATAACTAATATATAAACATACAATACTAATGCAAATACGATATGCATACGCCGATCAAAGAAAACAGCACAATATAAATACGTCCATCACATATTTATCATATTATATTCGGTCTTATAAAAAACGATATCTTTATAAATTCGTTTTGTATAAAAACGATTATAAATAACCAAATGAACATTTGTTTTACCCGCTCTCAATTAAATGATGGCAAAAAAGATGGCGATGGCATGGAAAATATAGAGGATACACTTAAAGAATGGGAAAGTACCGCAACTAATAAAACACTCAAAAACCGGAAGTTTGCAATCGACAAAACCATAGACGAATCCAAAAATAGAGTTGTATCCATTACAGGTATAAGAAGGGCAGGAAAAAGTTCGGTTTTGATGCTGATTTATAGAAAATTGACGACCATGGGAAAACATACAACATACGCAAATCTAGAGGATAATAGGTTACAAATTCAGGATGCATTGGACACGATACTTAAACAAACTCCAGATGCAGATTGGTTATTGTTGGATGAGGTAACTTCTGCAAAAGAGTGGGAAAACTGGATTCACAGAATAAATGAAATGAAAAGTGTGCACTTGATCACGACATCATCTTTAAACAAACTATCCAGATTTCCACCAAAAGCACTGCGAGGCAGAATTTCTTATTTTGAACTCTTCCCATTATCTTTTGTAGAATTTCTTGAATTTAAAAATATAACAATGCCTGAAACAACGCGAGAGATTGGCATTGTCGAACGAGAATTGGATAATTATTTAACCTATGGTGGATTTCCAGAGGTAGTGCTTTCTGAAAACAAAGTTGGGATTATTCAGGAGTATATGAATTCCATAATTGCATTGGATGTTGCCGCACTTTCAACAATTCCACTGAAAGTAGTCTCGGATTTCTCAGCCCAGTTGATTGGAACCACATTTTTTTCAGCAACAAAATTGGAAAATGTAATGAAAAATATGGGGCATAGAATAGGTAAAACTACTTTGTTAGATCTGGAACAGTTATTTGAAACCGCTTATTTGGCTTTTTTTGTCCCGGTATTCTCAACAAAAATAAAGGATGAGACACTTTATCCAAGAAAGGTTTACCTTGGTGATAATGGATTTTTCTATGCTTCACGAGGAAAAAGAAATTTTGGAAGGATGTATGAAAATGCAGTCTTTTTACAAATTAGAAGAAAACTTAATCCTCTTGGGCAGATTTCGTATTATAGATCAGCGAACAATCACGAAGTAGATTTTGTGGTACGACAAGGAAATGAAGTTAAGAAGCTTCTGCAGGTAGTATATGATCTGGACGATAAAAAAACAAAGGAACGTGAGATCAAAGCTTTGATCGAAGCTGCTGGAGAATTTAATTTAGATGGAAAGAAAGGGGAATTGTTGATTATCACCAGGAATTATGAAACCCAGGAAGAGGTTTCAGGTAGAAAAATAACTTATAAAAAACTCTGGAAATGGTTGATAGAAGAAGGAAAATAAATTGTATTCGCAGATATTTAGAATCAATTGCAGTAGAATATGTCAAAACCGGATTATGAGATTTCATAAATATATTGAAACAGGTAATATGAGAAGAAATTAAAAGCTATTCTGGCAATGACTGCTATGCAGGAAAATGCAACCGCCAGTGCAGAAGAAGTAAAAGAACTTTTTTATACAAAAGCAGCATTTGCAATCGCAGTT
>CAZLMI010000116.1:0-427 GCA_964560865.1 Microcaldota archaeon | reverse complement strand
AGAAGATCTTTTTGAGAACGCAAAGTCTAATTTGGAAATCAACAATGAAGAATGCTTCAAGCTTGCAAAAAATTCAATACGGGTCGCAGCCTCGGCACTTCTCCTGAATGACGGGCAGGTCAGCGATAATTTTGAAGCAACATATGAGTATATCAAAAAAAAGTATGAAAAGAGATTTCCGGTAGATGAATGGAAAGAACTTGAGGGGGAAAACATAGACAAAGAAGGGGCATTGACAAAGTTCCTGCAAAGAGCAGGAATAGTAAAAAAGAGCAGTGACAACGCCCAGGAGCAGGCAAACCAGGCAATTGCGTTAGCAGAAGTGTTTATTAACTTAACAAGAGAAACAATAATGGGATAAAATTGATAAAAATGGTAAGTAGGTGTTACTATGATCATGGGTGGTCCTTTGGCTGAAACAAAATCA
>CAZLMI010000115.1:0-3659 GCA_964560865.1 Microcaldota archaeon | reverse complement strand
TGGTCAGAACAAGCAATGCTGGAGATGCAGGATGTATGTTCCGGCATACGAACTCCAACAGTATAAAGGCCAGTGGACCTGTCCGGTTTGCCTTGGCGACATGCGTTCCGAAGACCGTGAAAAAGTTGCCACTCTGGATGCAATTGGTGAAAAATGCAGCAGATGCGGGACTTCCCCGCCAATGATTTATGTTTACAATGGCAGGAGATTATGCCAGACTTGTTTCGAACAGGCAAAAACCGACGATACTGATTTCAAATCCAGGAAACCTCCAAAAGGCGGTGCAAAAGTCCTTATCGTCGACAGAGGTGTTGGAAAAATAGTCGATTTGCTCGAAGATGCAATCATCATCTTCTTCCGCTTTTTCGGAGTTAAACTGGAAAAGCGTCCAAAAAAATCAGCCAATATTTCCGAAGTTGTTGCAGTCCGAAAAACAAAACGCGAGAAAGACCCGATGATAAACCGGGCGAAAACAATGGAAGAAGGTTTGGAGATTATGCAGGATTCCCAGAATGCCCCTCTTTCCGAAGGCATTAATAAAAAAAAGACACCTGCAAGGAAAAAGAAAGATTCTTAAAAACCCCTCTCTTTAATATTTACCCGGCGAATGGGGGTTTTATGATTAATTATTCAGTGTTGCGAGACATTCAAAAAAGAGAACTTGAATCATCAGCACTTGCAAAACTTGATAATGATTTTTACCAGAAAGTCGGTGAATTTCTTACAGTAAAAAAGAAGGAAGCAACCGAATCCGGATCGCTTCTTGCAATCCGGGAATACGAAAATCTCCGTAAAATAATATTAATGATTCAGGCAAAAAGAGAAGAGAAAATTGCGCTTATGGCGGTAAGGGGCGAAAGGGCAAACCCCGCTCTTACCCGGGAAGAATCGGAAATGCTTGAAAAAATATACGATATCATCGACGATTCGCGGGGGCGTGTTGTAGCTGCGTGGGGGAAAACGCCGTCCAGCAGCAGGCGCATAAGGGTATTAAAACATGTCGAACAATATAAAGGTCTTGATAATAAGCTATACGGGCCTTTTAATCCGGGAGATGAACAATCTTTGCCGTCTGCAGAAGCAGACTGGCTCCTTAAGGCCAGAATGGCAGAAATAGCATGAGGTTATTAGAATGAAATTTCCAAAAGAAGTAAATTCGTACTGTCCGAGCTGTAAAAAGCATACCAAGCAAAAGGCCAGGATTGCAGCCAAAGGAAAGTCAAGGACACTCGCTGCAGGTAATCTTGCACACCAGAGGGCACTTACTGGACATGGAGGTAAACGTGCAGGTAAGGTTTCGGTTAAAAAACAGGGCAAACAACAGAAGATTACTTTGGAATGCTCAGTTTGCAAGAAAAAACACGAACGTGTTTTGCATGGTGGAAAAACCAAGAAAAAAGTTGAATTCAGGTGATTTTGTTGAGCAGTATTTATTATCAAGTCAAGTGCCAGTGTGGTAAGGAAAAGGTTATTTTTAGTCACGTCACTTCAGTAGTGAAATGTCCTGATTGTGGTGCTGACATGGCAACTCCCAGTGGTGGGCATGCAGTTATACACGGAACAATTGTAAAAAAACTTGGTTAGGTGGATTTTGTTGGGTAAACTTCCGGATAAAGATGAACTGGTCATTGCAGTAATAAAAAAAATACTCCCATACGGTGCGTTTTGTTCCCTTCCAGAGTATGAAAACCTTGAGGCATTTCTTCATGTTTCCGAGGTTGCACCCAGATGGATAAAGAATATCCACGAATTTATTTCCGAAGGCGGACGCCACGTAGTCAAAGTCCATCATATCGATCCTGAAAAAAACCAGGTTGATGTTTCAATCAAGCGAGTTTCTGACCAGGAAAAAAAGGCCAAGACCGAACAGATGCGCACTGAAAAACGCGCCGAGAAGCTTATTGAACTGTCGATAAAAGATTCAAAATTAAAAATCAAGCCTGAGGACTTTGTTCCAAAGCTTGAAGAAAAATTCGGGGATCTTTATTCCGCATTTGTAGCTGCATCTGAACAGGGTGAAAAAGCTTTCAAGGCAGTGGATATCCCACCGGCACTTAAAACCAGCATCTTGGAAATTGCAAAGAAAAACATCAAACAACAAAGCGTTACAATCCACAGAATCATAAAGATATGTTGTTATGGTGCCAATGGTGTGGAGGAAATAAAAAAAGTACTTCCAATCAAAGACAAGACAATAGACATATCATATCTGGGTGCGCCAAAATACCGGGTTTCCCTGTCTGCCCTCAACTATAAGGAAGCAGAAAAGAAATTCGATATGATTCTGGAACAAATAAAAACATTGGCTCAGAAAAGTGACTGTGTATTGACTTATGAGCCGGATGCATTATGAAAAAAATTCGCGTTTGTGCTGTATGCAGTATTTATACGTTTGAAGAAGAACATTGCAAACATTTTACGATTTCCGCCCATCCTCCGCTTTACAATCCCCGGGACCCATACGGAAATTATCGTAGAATAAAAAAAGGTATGTAATATGGAAAATACAACCATAATTGAACGGGAAAAAGTAAAATTAAAAAATGGCGTTCTGATAGTCGGTCTTCCTGGCATCGGTTTAATTGGCCAGGTTGTAGGGCGTTACATGGTAAAAGAGCTAAAGGCAACTAAGGTTGCTCATCTGCTTTCCCATCATTTTCCGCACCAGGTTTTCATGACAAAAAAAGGCGGGATGCGGCTTATACGAAATAATTTTTATTCATACAAGAACAAAAACGTAAATATCCTTTTTTTAACCGGCGATATCCAGGCAATGTCTTCTGTCGGGCAATATGAAGTTGCTACCAAAATTCTTGCATATGCAAAAAAATGCGGTATTAATCATATCATTACCGTGGGTGGGTATAGCACTGGTAAAGTTAATGATAAAAGGAGAATCTTCGCGGTTTCCACAAGCAATGAAGACAAAAACCAGTTTAAAAAACTGGGTGTTGTTTTCGGAGAAGCACGCGGTTCAATAGTCGGTGCCGCCGGGCTCCTTCCGGTACTTGGAAAATACCAGCACGGTATGAAAGGAATTTGTGTAATGGGTGAAACCCACGGCGGGTATGTTGATACGGTTTCTGCCCGTATAATTATTGATATGCTTTCAGCTTATTTCGGTATTAAAATTGATCTTAAAGGAATCGATTCCAGAGCAAAGGAATCTGAAAAGCTCATCAAAAAGATGGAAGATGAAATAAGCAAGAGCATTCAGATACCGACTGTTTCGGATTCCGGTGTGTCATATATCCGATGAGTTGATTGTCCAATTAATGCTGTTCGGTAATCTGGTGAAGGGTGGTCTGGTGATTCGGGTCATTCCTCAAATTCGGCTATCTTTAATTTTTTTAATCCCGGTTTGATTGCATATATGTATGCGATTGACGGTAAAGCGCTGACAAACGAGGCAATGCCTAAATTTTCAATGCTTACCCCATAATTCATCAAATAAACCGCAAATATGATGAAAATTGTTGCTATAAGAAACAGATAAATCCGTTTCGCAGTATTTTTTTCAATTCGCATGAATTCATTTGTTTCCAAAACCCATAAAAACCTTAATTTTCTATTACTTTTTGGGTGGATGGTATGAAAGGTCAATTATCGGCAGAAATGCTAGTTTTAATGGTGGTGGTGCTTGCAATTGTGGCAATCGC
>CAZLMI010000114.1:0-3691 GCA_964560865.1 Microcaldota archaeon | reverse complement strand
ATCCTGCAGTCAAAAGCAGCCCGAATAAAATAAATGGTATTTGATTATTTTATTCGGGCTGCTTTTGACTGCAGGATACGTATGGCTAAATGGAAACACCCAAACAAATTCTGTTGCCAAAACACAAACAATTCAACAACAGGTGGATGCTACTGAACAAAATAATACGGAATTGGATAATAATACGATAAAACAGCCTTCAGCAGTTTCAAATACAACAGCAAATACGCAAATGGATGAAGTAAAAATCCCATTGTCCGAAATCTCAACAACTGCAAAATATTACACATATGACTCTGGCGGGATTGCAATAAAATATTTTGCAGTAAAAGGTTCGGATGGAAAGGTACGTACGGCATTTGATGCATGTGAGGTTTGCTACAGAGCCAAAAAAGGGTATTCACAGGTAGGCAGTAGCATGAAATGCAACAACTGTGGATTGCAGTTCAGGATAGACGATCTGGGCACAATGAACAAAGGTTCTGGATGCTGGCCTGCTTATCTGCCAAATGAAGTCAGTGGAAGCAGCATTATCATAAAAAAAACCGACCTTGACAAGGGAGCATATCTGTTCTGAGGGGTGTTAAAAATGGAAACACAATTAAAAGTGACCGGGATGCATTGCAAATCCTGCGAAATGTTGCTCGTAGACAGCATATCCGAAATAGCCGGTGTTGAACAGGTAAACGCAAATAGCAAAATCGGGATTGTAACGGTAAAATACGACAATGAAGAAGCTTTGAACAAGGTAAAGAAAACAATAGAAAAAGAAGGACATAGGATTATCTGAACGAAACCAAGTTCTGAGCAAATTGATTATATTATCGCTGAGGAAGTTGCATGATTGACGGCTCGAACACAACAGGATTTGTAGAAAAAAACAAATCCCGTGTCCCAATGTCGCCTTTTTTCTGGCGACATTAGGATGGCCTCCACCCGTTTCACTCGTTGCATGCAAAAAATCAGAAAAAAGATTAGGATTAACTGTTTTTGGGACATGCCTTTTTGACCTAAGTAAAAACTAAGATTCTAAAAAGGCATGATCGTTGCATGCAAAAAATCAGAAAAAAGATTTTTTGCGCAGCAATTTTACTTCGTAAAATCGCTGAGGAAGAGATTTGAACTCTTACGCCCTTGCGGACACAAGGTAACTGCGTTGTTACAAGACCCGGAACCCGGGACTCAAAACGCAACTTAGCAACCTTGCGCACTACCAGATTATGCGACCTCAGCAATGAATATTGTTGAGGGTCATGGCAAAGCCATGCGACCTCAGCGTGAGCGTTAGCGAACGGTGAGGCAGGCGAACGTATCGACGTTCGACGTTGCCTCAGCAAAAAATCAACAGATTTTTTGAATATCAATGAACATTGATAATAACCTAAACAGGAAATATAAAACTTAATTTACAGTTCCCCAACCGGACAATCTCCATCTTTGCCCGACTCGCCTGGAAAGAGCAACGCGCATTCCAGAATCAACTACAATCGGCTTTTTCAGCTTTATGGTTATTGTGCCTTTCTTACCAATGGCAGCAACAACCCCGACACCTGTTGCAGTATGAACATTAACAACAATCGGATCCCCGGGTTTTAACGGAGCGACAGGAAGATCGTTTCTTTTCAAAAGCTCATGTTTAATCTGCAGTTCAAAAACAGCAGATGGAAGCTCACCCGGATGCCCGATCATCGAACCAACAAATGAATCGGATTTTGTAAGTGCAGGGTCAAGAGTTGTCCCAACTGCAAGCAAACCACCCGGCAATGCAGTTTCAATAACTTCGGATTCTTCCATTATTACCTTGGCTTCACAGGTAATTGAAATTGGATTTGCACCTTCTTTTTTAACAACTCCCGGACGGATTTCAATCATATCCCCGGTTCGCAATTCACCTGAAATTATCGAACCTCCCAAAACACCACCTTTAAGTTTTTCAATCTTTGTTCCGGGCTTGTTTATATCAAATGAACGCGAGATATACATGCGCAATTTTGCATTTTTCGAACGATTCGGAGTAGGAACATATGTCTCCATTGCGCCAAGAAGCTTATCAATGTTAATAGTGTGATGAGCGGAAACTGGGATGATAGGTGCATTTTCAGCTACAGTACCTTTGAGAAATTGCCGGATTTGTTTGTAGTTTTCTAATGCTTTTTCTTTTGGAACAAGATCAATCTTCGTCTGAACAACGATAATATTTTTTATGCCAGTGGAATTGAGCACAGTAAGATGCTCGGTTGTCTGTGGCTGGGGGCACGTTTCATTTGCAGCTATCAAAAAAAGTGCGCCATCCAGTATGCTCGATGCAGCAATAACTGCAGTCATAAGTGTTTCATGGCCAGGTGCATCGACAAAAGAAACTTTTCTCTTAAGTTCGGCTTTCCCGCCACACGAACACGTTTCCGAGGTTCCGAATTTGTTGCATTTTGAACAGAAGTAAACAGAAGTATCCGCATAACCCAAACGTATGGAAATACCGCGTTTTATTTCTTCACTGTGAGTGTCGGTCCATTTGCCTGAAAGAGCCTTGGTTAATGTAGTTTTACCATGGTCAACATGACCCAACAACCCAACATTTATTTCAGCCTGCAAAAAAGAACACCTTATTTCTTAGCGTCTTCCTTTTTTTCTTCTTTTTTGAAGAGTTGGTCAAGAGGGGTTGCACCGGATTGTTTTACAATAGAATTAATCTGCATGATCTCAGAAGAAAACGAATTGCCCCGAACGGTTTTGCGTCTTCGCTCTCCCTTGCGTTCTGCATGGAATCCTACGCCATCTGTAAGAAGAGGATGGGATTTTTTAGTGCCGGAGCTGTCCTTTCTCATAGGAAATCCACTTGTATCCGAACCGCCAGTAAGTTCCAGCATATATCCGGGGGCGCCGACTGCACCACCGTCAATTGTCTCTCCGATTTTTTTTCCAACAATAATTGGTTCCTTGTCGTTTGAGAGCTCAGTCTGATAGCTCTTGCCTGTCTTTGGGTCTGATATTACTAATCTCATGTTTTCACCTACAGTATAAGTAGTACGTTCCTAAACACCAGTATCTGATGTTTTGGTACTTTTGAAATTAGTATAGTTAGGATTAAAAACCCACTGATGACGTGGAATTTGGATTATCTTCTGCGCGGTTTGTATGGTACCACGATATGTGTCGGGTTGGCACTGGCAGGAACAGGCATATCATAAGTTACTAACATGGATTTACCAGAATAGGTGATTTGTAGGGAATTGTCACCCTGCATGGATTGAGAAACGTGGTCGCTTTTTGCACCAGGTTGTAGAAGTGAATGGGCAGTAAGCCTAAGAACAATTTGTGTGGCGATTCTTCGAAGCCTTGCAAAAAAAACTTCATGCATTTTTTTAGGAAGAGGGATTGATGCGACATGATTAAGGGTATTACGAGCCGAATATGAATGAATTGGATTCATTGCCAACATGTTAGCGGCAGTTTTTACAATAGATCTTTTTCTGGATTGATCGTAAACGTGTGCTAAAACAATCAAAGGACTTAGAACAAATGATGCAATTGCACGAATAACAAAATTTCTTTCTCCGAAAGTTTTACGCAGAATAAACAGAGGCAAAGTTTCACGAGTTGCTGCAACTTTCAGATTATTGGCAAGCTGTTCTTCCCTGGCACGCACCACAATGGATGAGTCTAAACGATAAGGATCGCAGATGTTGCTAAC
>CAZLMI010000113.1:2663-3751 GCA_964560865.1 Microcaldota archaeon | reverse complement strand
TTCGACAATTCCCTTGACAGCAAATCCAGATGCAATTTCACTCATGAATATTTCGTAATGTATGGAAGCAGCAACTTCGGAAGGGATACTTATGATGTATAAATAGCGCATCAGGCGCTTTGAACAGGACGCTGGAGCTTCAAGGTAAAGCTTGGTGTAATCTATCAGTGTCACGGGTTCCCCGTTGTTCTTAAGTTTTACGATATAATTATCATACTGGTATTGATAAACGGGTTGATCGAGGCCAATCGCACCCTTGTATAGATTATCAGCAACGTTTACAAAAACAGGCTCGCCAATCTGGATAAACCAGATTGCCATGAGCACGATAAAAACAGTGGACGCAGCATAAACAAATTCGGATTTGGCAGTCTGCTCAAGTGCACGAAGGCCAAAAAACCTCGACAGCATTATCAGTATGACTGATGCAAGCACGGAAAAGCTTGCGGCAGCAGTGGCAATTGTTTGCCATCCGGCATATTGTAATATATCAGGCATCAAATCATCCTTGTTAACGAAGTTATATCCATTTCCTCTCCAAGGCTTTTGGAAAGAAACTTTGCAGACTCAACAAATAACAGTATATTAAACGCAGGCATTACAAAACCCAACCCAAATGCCAAACCAATAATGGAGATTGGAATCATCAATCCTGTCAAAAATGTTTTACCCACCACATTTTCCAATGCACCGCCCAATGAAGAAAGCGAACCGCTCACGAAATCAAGAAAACCGCCGGTAAGCCTATTTCCAAAGTAACCAGTAATCTTGCCCCCAAGACCAGTCGTCACATCATTTATGTATTCGCTTGCAAACGACCGCCAGGTGACCATCGGGCTTGCGCCCTGGGCATAGAACATCATGTAAGTTATTGATATCAAAAACGGATAGATAAAAAGAAATGCGATAGTAACCCCGATTATTGTCCCGCCGATTCTTCTTGTTGGTGTAAACGAACGCAAAACAATCCCGATAGGAAGATAATATTTCAGGAAAGCAACGAATGCAAATGTAAGCACGTATAGCTGGGCATAATTTATTACATATGCCACGGAAAGCGCGACAGTCATATTGTACAGCAACTGCTT
>CAZLMI010000113.1:1717-2653 GCA_964560865.1 Microcaldota archaeon | reverse complement strand
ATTGGAGATGCAAAACCCGCAAGTGGTGCGGTGATTATACCGACTCCCAACGGACGGGCATAAACAGTTGCAGTTGCCATGCTGTCAAAAAACCAGTTGAGAAGATAATTCAGCTCAAGCCAGGCACCCATATCCTTGGCAACTTCTTCAAAATACTGTTGTGACATTTCCCAAACATTGCTGGTAACAAAAACGTCTTCAGGCAAAAGGCTTTGCGGCAGCAGTGCACCAACCTGAAGATTTGCAACCGCACCAACACCCATGAGAATCACCAGAAGCAGTGCCGTAGTTATGGCCAGTTCGGAAAGTTCAACCTTTACAAGTGCATTGAGATTCTGGTCACGAAAAACACTCGACCACATGTAAAGAAAAGCAAGAAGCGTGGCAGAAACAACCAATGCAATACCGATAAGAGGAAACCATTCCCAAAATCCCTGCTTGGTGAGACTATCGAATAAAAGAATGTTGACCGGATTTCCGACAATATCTTTCAGTGATGTCATCATGGCAGGTACCTCATATAATCTTCATAAACGAAAGGAAATTTACATCCACACTAAAAAATTTGGCAATTTCCTTTGCAGCAGTCAAAGTAATAAATATATTGAAAAACGGCAATAAAAGACTCATTAGTACTACGTAATAAACGGAATTACGGACCAGTTCAAATGCAATAGACAGCGCACCTGCAATGAAAAATTGCACGAATACTCCACCAGTGACCATTAAAACAATCAGCAGTACACCGGCAACACCAAGTATTCCGCTCTTGCTTAAAAATCCGCCAATCGCATTTTTTGCATCTGCAAGATGATAAGACATAAGCTTGTGTGCTTCATAATCTACAAGGAACATGATCGGGTAGATGACTGCAAGTGCAAATGAAAGCGCAAACAGTGCCTCACCCGCACCACGGGTCGGTGGCAATGCCCTCAA
>CAZLMI010000113.1:0-1707 GCA_964560865.1 Microcaldota archaeon | reverse complement strand
TTTTTATCAGGCAAAGGGTGATGAGATGAAGCATCCACTCGCTTATTGCAAGCCCGAGAAACTGGAGCGCCAGGCCAACCAGATCCACAAGGGGTTTCATGATTGCACCCAGGTTAAACTGGTACATGGAACGCCAGGTAATTCCAATCCATAATGTGGATGAATAAATCGTATGAAGTATGGTATTGTAAAGTGTGAGCATGCTGTAATTATCAACCATATCTACAATCATAAGACGGGAAAATGCCATTGCAGCATCGATTATCACCACATTCTTGGAATTGCTGTATATTGCATCATTAACCGAATTCGCGGTACTTAAACCATACCACTGATTTCCGGCTGCAATAATTCCCACCAAAAAGAGTACGCGCACAAAGGTCATCATTGTCTGAAACGCTTCTTCCTTGACAGTTGAAACCAATGGCTGGGACTGGAGTAACTGTGCAAGCATGTAAAGCAGAATCAAACCCATCACAATCATAATTGATGCGTACATTGCAGGCCTGAGCCAGGCACCGATAATGAAATCCGGACCATATGTTGCCCACGAATCCCCGCACTCCCCGTCTTTTGCGATATTAACTACCGCACTGAATACTGATGGTACAGTCCGGACAGGAACACCGACATCGGCAACATATGCATCGGTACCGGCTACGAATGCACTTCCCTGGTCCTTCAGGTATTTGTTAAGATTATCATAATAGGTATATGTTTGGGACTTGGTCGGGTCTTCTGCAGAATAAAGCAAGGGAACAACAAGGAGCAATGCCAGGATAAACAAAATTTTTCCATTGTACATGTTATATCAACCTCGTTAAACCTGCAATTTCAATATCTCCTCCGAGCGTAACTGAAATCGACCGTATAACCGCAATGCATGCGAGTATGCCAAATAATGAAAAGAACAATGAATAAAACGTAAGCCTTGCTACAATATCAATAACCCCGCCGGTTCCGTATGCAGGAGAATTGTCCAGATATGCAGTGGTCCGTGATTTGCTTGTTGGATTGGATATGAAATAATCCCATGTTTCTTCCATTCCAACCTTTCCAAACCAGCCCTGAACTTTTTTCTGCGATTCTTCATAGGCTGCTTTTTTTTGGTCATCAGTAAGCAAAGGATTTGCCATATCAAATCCGGGAACCGCACGCACACCCGGACCTCCACCCAAAGAACTTAACTGCCCTTTTTCCATTAGTTCGGACAGTTCCTTGTCCGTAAGGCCTTCGAGCTTCTGAAGATCGGCTTTGGCCTTTTTCAAATCAAACTGGGAACCATCCGGCATTTCGTATGTACCATTGATATACATATTATTGGAAAGCGGCGGATCGCAAAGAGTATTGACACCGCAGAATCCAGCAGAACGGGCATTGTTCTTTATGTGAATGGTAAGCAAACCGCCGAATGCGTAAAACATCGGAAAAATAAAATAAAGCGTCAGTGCAATGGCAATAAGAAGACCGCCGAGCCTGCGTGTAAATGTAAATGACCGGAGCAAAACACCGAGCACAAAGAGCGACGGAAAGACCGCAGTGCTTATAAAAATCAGCAGAACTTCCTGAAACTTGGTAACCAGCATAAGCTTGACCATGTAATCAAAAACCTGTCCTTTGACAAGGTTCCCCATCGCATAGAATCCCTTCCAGGGGTTGAGTGAAATCATGCCTGCCATTTCAAAAACAAGTTCCAGTGTTATTGTT
>CAZLMI010000112.1:0-3758 GCA_964560865.1 Microcaldota archaeon | reverse complement strand
CTATTGGATAGTCTTCATTACCTCCTAATTCCCCAAGCACGACAATCATTTTTATCTCCGGAATTTTTTCAAAGCGCAGGACATGCTCAAGAAGGGTTGAACCGGGGTGGGCATCGCCGCCTATAGCGATTCCTTCGTAAATCCCATCCGTTGTTCTTGCAATTATGTTGTACATTTCATTGGAAAGTCCGCCTGATTTTGATACGAATCCCACCGAACCCGGCCTGTGGAGTTTACATGCAATTATATTGTCCACTGTTCCGGCAGTGTTTGCAATCTTGAATGCCCCGGCCTGTATTCCCCCAACAGTGGCCGGTCCTATCAGCATCTTGTCATTTTCTTTTGCGAGTGCAATGAGTTCCCGCGTTTCACGTTCGGGGATTCCTTCCGCGATTATTACCACTGCCCGTATTGTTTTTTCTTCAAGCGCTTTTTTGCTTGTTTCAAATGCACTTCGAAATGAAGCCATATTTATAAGTACATCTGCCTTTGGATGGGCTTTTGTCGCATCATTTATTTTTCCATATACTGGAATTGTTATTTCTTTGGTTCCAAAAAATGCCCTGTGCATTCCACCTGCCTGGTCCGGGCTTATAAGTGCAATTACCGAAGGCTCGCTTCTCCTGCACAAATAATCGAAGTCAAGCATTCGCTGTACTGCATTCGGTTTGAAATTATAAATCATTGATTGTGTTTCTTTTGAGAATAGTTTTGCATCCATAGGACTCACCCTCGTTTTACATATTCAATTGCCATTGGAACTATCTTGGTCATGTTTGTTTCCGGTCCAAATACTTCTATCGCAATTCCGAGTTCTTTTCCGAGTTCCCGCATCATTTTTAACCCTGTTTGATAATTAGGTCCCCCCCGTCTTACATATATTTTCATATTGGCTTTTTTTATTTTTTCCTTGTAATCACGAAGTGCGTGTATTATTCCTTTGAAGGTATTTGCAACGTCGGTAAAATTTGCTATGCCACCGCCTATAATCAAAGAACGTGTTTTTCCATCCGGATTTCTTGTTGCCAGCTCCAACAGCGTTTTTGCATACTGGTATGTTTCTTCTTCATTGGGGTCTCCGCTGTATTCCCCGTAATTTCCCAATTCCTTTCCCATGCCCAAATCAGCGATAGTGTCAGTATATATCACACTTGCACCACCCCCGGCAACCATGGTCCATATCCTTCCTTTCGGATTAAGTATCGTAAGTTTTAGCGAAGCGCCTGTTTTCTCATCCATTTCCTCTACTATCTCTTCTTCCGGGTAAAGCTTTCTTCCGAATGGTCTTGGAAATTCAGGGTTTCCCCATTTTTTCTGGTTTTTGAATGCAGCAGTGTCGTCCAGTTCGCCCCGCATGTCCAGGGGAATTGGATTATTATATGCATCAAATGTAAACGGATTAAATTCCATAAACGTAAAATCCAGGTTCACAAAAACATTATGAACGGCATTTATGAACTCAGTCAGTGGTTTTTTCTTTTCTTTAGGAACTTCTTTCAGTACCTGCTCCAGTTTTTTTCCATCTATCTGTTTTCCAACCGGAACCTCCAGATGTGCAATTTTGTCCCAGTTTGTTTCCACTTCCATCCCGCCCATCGTTGAAAAATTTATTGTATCTGCATCCCGTCCGGTCATTATTGAAAGGTAGTATTCTTCTTTATGCGGTACGAATCGTTCGATAATAAAATGGGTAACCGGGCCATTTATTCCGCTTATTTCCATTTCCTTTCCCATTTTTTCTTTGATGAATTTGACTGCATCGGCATATCCGGCATCAAGAAGCAAAAGATTATTTTTGCCTCGTTTGCCAAAAAGCATATCTGGCTTTACGACTAGCCTTTCCTTTGTTAGCCATGGATTTTCTTTTTTCAATTTTTCAAAATCAGTGTCCTGCGTTGCTTGTACTGACTGTAATCCAAGTTGCAATCCTGCCAATTCTTCCACATATTTATTTAGCAATTTCTTTGCATCATATTCCCTGATTTTTTTTCTGGCCATGAAATACCCACCCTGAGAAATTATTTAAGTCTGCGAATATAATTTTTAAATACGGTTTATAAGAATTGGCATCCCGTCTGGTGAAATTCGGCAATAGACGGATTGGATTAAACCGGCTTAAACGCAATGCCGAGTTCAATTTCCCTCAGGATTATTTGGCAGCAGACCTCTTTTTTTGACCCACCAATATGCAATCGCTGTTGAGACTACGGTTGAGATTATCAATAATGTAATGTACCATCCGGAGTCCTGCGGGCCCATCTGGAATGCGGGGTTGCTTAATGCGGTTGCCAGGGTGTTTGGTACAAGTACTGCCGTTCCTATAACTGTCAGATATGCGACGAGCATTGCCAGTTTGTTATTGAGTATCTGCAATTGGTTATTGTAAATGCTTTGCATGACTTCCATGCCACTTGCAAGCACTTCACTCATGTGTTCTGCAAGACCTATCTGGTTGTTCACTTCTTCAACAAGGCCAGCCACTCTTTTGAGTAGTTTTGGGTCATCAGTTAGTAGTTCGGGATCACCATATCTCAAGGTGTTAAGTACATCTACGGTTTCCCAAAGACCGGTTAAATACACGATTAGTGCATGTTTCATACAGTGAATATCCTTGCCAATTATTTCACGTGGGGTATCTACACTGGCAAGTTTTTCACTTATCTTATCCGAGCAGTCTTCAATCTCACGTAAATGGTCGAAGTTCCTGCTGTTATGTTCATCAATAATGCGAATAAGTATGAGTGTTATCTTGTCCGGTCGTGACAATTGCGGTTTTATTTTTTTCATGAATATCTTGGCATACCTTCTTAATCTGAAAAATCGTTTTATTTCGGTTGTGTGTAATGTGACTACTAGATTTTCCTTCATAAGTATGATCAATGGGTCGGTATGCACATCAAATCCTTTTACAATTAATGCGGGAATCAAAAGCCCCATTTCCCGATCAAGATCCTCATACCCATGCCTGCCGGATTTAAGCAGCGTGTTTATCAGCTGGTCACTGAATCCAATGGCTTTTGCAATTTTCGGTGCGTCGTTTTTGATGTCTTCAATAATATAGTCAACCCAGGAAACTGATGAGGTATTTATAAGATCAAAAAACTCCTCCACGTTTCTGCCTTCGGTTTCAATTGTTGTGCCATCTTTTCTCAATGCAACACAAAATCCTTTTTCTTCAAGTGAGAGTATCACATTTCCGTTATATTTATCTCGTATTTCTTGCACGATCTTCCTGTTAATGGCCATCTGAAACCCACCTGCCGGTTAAATTTGATTAAATAACTAGACCCGGCAGATATAAATACCTAATCATTTGCATGAAACCAAAACAATCGGCGATTCTTATTTTAGGCAATATAAAATTTATGCAATATAAAAATCAGATATTTCAAATATCAAAATGTATTTGAATCCACGACTCCAATACTCCTATATACGTCCTGCCTGATGTCCCATAATCTTTTTATGAGATCTTCTTCCTTCATTCCATCAGTATTGCCTAATTTTTCCAATATCTTCCTTTTTGCGGGACGATGTGGTGATGTGTTATCATTATACCCAATTTGCATTTTATCCAGTAGCGTTTCTACGCTTCTTTGCTGGTAATCATCTATCAACGCGGTTATCATTGCAAGTTCTTCAAGTAAGATGTCATATTCATATCTCAAGCGTCCAAATCCTGCATGAATGCTTGTATACTCATTTCCACCTTCAAATCTGAAGTATGCACCTTCACCCCAGACTCCAATATCCAAAGC
>CAZLMI010000111.1:0-3762 GCA_964560865.1 Microcaldota archaeon | reverse complement strand
TCGACAAGGATGTTGAAGCGTATACTGTTGGCATTGATTATATTCTTGACAACGAGCTTTTGCCCTATGACCTTCAAGCTTCAAAAGCACATGCTAAAATGCTTCATGCATGCGGTTACCTGACCAAGGACGAACTTGGGAAACTGCTCGCAGGCCTTGAAGAGATTGCCGGATTGCATCAAAACGGCAAATTCGTTGTAAAACAAGATGATGAAGATAGTCATACTGCCATTGAAAATTACCTGGTGAAAAAGCTTGGAGATACGGGAAAGAAAATCCACACCGCACGTTCGCGCAATGACCAGAGCATGACCATGATACGGCTTTACATGCTGGATAAATTGGGGCAGTTAAAATATCAGGCAAAACAATTACAATCTACCCTCTCAGATTTTGCAGAAAAAAATAAAGGCGTTCCAATGCCGGGCTATACGCATATGCGAAAGGCAATGCCAACAACGGTGGACATGCTTGCACTGGCTTACCACGATATGCTTTCTGATGATTTGCAACTCCTGGACTCAGTACTCAAGACCCTGGACTCCAATCCCCTTGGCAGTGCTGCGGGATATGGTGTTCCACTGAAAATAGATCGCAGGATGACTGCAAAGGAAATTGGGTTTGCAAAAGTTCAGGAAAATCCCATTCATTGCGCAAACACAAGAGGAAAATACGAGGCACTAGCAATAAGCGCTTGCTTCTCGCTCATGCAGACATTGAACAAGATGGCAACCGACCTTGCACTATTTACAATGGAAGAATTCGGATTTTTCAAACTTCCAAAAGACATCTGCACCGGCAGTTCAATTATGCCACAAAAACAAAACCCAGATGTATTGGAACTTGTCAGGGGAAATGCACATGTAGTGCATGGCTGTCTGGTTACTGTGAATGGGCTTGTTCTGAATTTGCCAACAGGCTACAACCGCGATTTCCAGCTTGCAAAAGAGCCAATGATGAAATCATTGAAAATTACAAACGAGTCGCTTAAAATCATGACAAAAATCTTTTCAAGACTCGAGACTGATAACTCAAGACTCAAGACCGCCATGACTTCAGAACTCTATGCAACAGAAAAAGCCTACAAGCTGGTGGAAAAAGGAATGCCGTTTCGGGAAGCGTACAAGAAGGTGGCTGAAGAACTTTTGACTAAGGAATAATAATTCACACGTTCCACTTACCACTTGTTTTAATCCTTTCTTTTCTTATTCAGGATATGGCGTCTAATTACAATGAAAAATCATTAGAGTTACATAAGAAACTCAAAGGCAAGCTTTCCATTGCCCCAAAGGACGGAGGCACAATCAAAAATATTGATGATTTGTCCCTGCTTTACACTCCTGGAGTGGCAGAGCCATGCAGGCAAATTGCAAAAGACAAAAAATTGGTTTATGACCTTACAATAAAGCATAATGCGGTTGCAATTGTAAGTGACGGGTCCCGCGTTTTGGGTCTTGGGAATATTGGTCCTGAAGCTGCGCTTCCGGTAATGGAAGGCAAGGCGTTGATTATGCAGCAGTTTGCAGGAATAGATGCGTTTCCGATTTGCATGAATACAAAAACCGCTGAAGAATTTGTGAATGCTGTTAAGGCAATCGAACCTACGTTTGGTGCAATCAATCTGGAAGATGTTGAAACTCCCAAAATATTCGAAATTGAAAAACGCCTTACCGAAGAACTAAACATTCCAGTATTCCATGACGACCAGCACGGTACTGCCATTGTTGTTCTTGCAGGACTGATAAATGCAATGAAGCTGACAAAAAAAGGAAAAGATTCAAAGATTGGGATTATCGGTGCCGGTGCTGCCGGGTATGGCATTGTGCGTTTGCTTTATGCGTATGGAATGAAAAATATTACTGTTTTTGATAGCCTCGGCGCAATCTATTCCGGAAGGTCTAATCTGGAAGAATACAAAAATGCCATTGCCGAATTAACCAATCCAGACAAATTCACCGGAAAAATCAA
Organism: Microcaldota archaeon; assembly: GCA_964560865.1. Lineage (GTDB taxonomy): Archaea > Micrarchaeota > Micrarchaeia > Anstonellales > Bilamarchaeaceae > CAZLMI01. The sequence continues at coordinate 1,794 of CAZLMI010000111.1, read as the reverse complement.
TGAGTTCAAGAACGCAGATATAATAATTTCCGCATCCTCTCCGGGTGCGCTTCCTGTTGAAACCATAAAATCAATGAACAAGCCGAATATCGTATTCACACTTGCTAATCCGGTTTCCGAGCTTTCTCTGGAACAGGCAAGGGAACTGAAAATAGATATCTTCGGAACCGGCAGGTCGGATTATCCAAACCAGGTAAACAATTCACTTTGTTTTCCTGGATTTCTCAGGGCATTGCTGGATTTGAGAGTTAAACGAATCACAGATAAAATGAAGATTGCTGCGGCAGAGGCCATTGCAGCAAGTCTGCCTGAAAGCAAGCTGTCAAAAGAAAAAATCGTGCCAGATGCGTTTGAGCCTTCTTTGGCAGGGAATATAAAAAGCAGAGTTGCAAAGGCGGTTTAGGAATCATTCTTCAAACAACATCATGGTGAATCTGTCCCCAGCACAAAAATGGGTTTTTTGTTTTGTCAAATGATATGGTTCAAAAAGTTCTACATATTCTTCAGGTGTTCTAAGTATGGTGTATCTTGATATTGGGAAATCTGACCCTTCATAGGTATGTTCAGTTATGAAAATTCTCCTGCTCAATCTTTGCATTTCCCGTGCTGTTTTAATCAATTCATTTGGATTTAATATATGAAGAAGTACTATTGATTCGAATACCAAATCAAATGTTTTCGCATCAAACCGAGTCAATTCAAAAATTTTTCCAAGATACAGTTCCACATTTGCAGTGTTTGCAAGTTTTTCCCTTGCACGTGCAAGCATTGTTTCTGACAGTTCGCATCCAATCACCCTTCTTGCACGTTTTGCAAGCTCTAAAGTCATCCTGCCTATTCCTACTCCCAGTTCAAATATTGTTGCATCATTGATAATCTCTCCAAGAAATTCAAATATTTCCTGTTGAAGTAAATTCGTTGCTTGTTCATTGTCGTCCAAAGAATGCCTTGCAGACATAACTGCCTGCACTCCTGGTCTTTCCGCCCTGATCTCCCAGTGTTGTTTTATATCATCTGATTCTGTTTTTTCTTTTACTGTTCTTTTTGCAGATTCATACGTATTTTTTTCACGTGCAGCTGTAGAGAATGTTTTAACGGATTTAAGTTTTTGTTTTCTTTTCATACGGTATATCATGTTATTCACCATGTATAATAATGGCAAAACTACTTTATATAAATATTCGGAGTATTTTTTCTCAAAACCTAATAATTTAAATATTTATTAGGTGAAAGATAAACTATGCTTGAAAATAATATAACAAAGCTTGATAAAAAAGATAAAAAAATTCTCCTTGAACTGGAAACAAATGCCCGGCAGAGCGCAGCCCAAATAGCAAAAAAAGCCGGGGTTTCAAAAGAAGTTGTCAATTACAGAATCAAAGGTTATCTAAAAGACAGAATAATCACTAAATTTTTCATTATCCCGAACTTTGATAAGCTTGGATTCACCACTTACAGGATATATCTGCAGTTTCATGCAACCACTCCGAAAAAAGAAGAAGAAATGATCGAGTATATCATTGAGCGAATGCCCTGCCAGTGGTTGGGCGTATGCGATGGCAGATGGGATGTGATTGCCCGTATAACCGCAAGAAATGTGTTCGAGTTTAATACCCTGATAAATTTGTTTCTTGAAAAATACGGGGAGTATATAAGGCAAAAAGAGGTTACAATTCAATTAAGGCATACCTGGTGGCCCAGCACGTACGGGCTCACTGCAGGATCGTCTGTTAAAAAACCGTTGCATGAAATTCCAGATTTAGTCCAGGAAGTGAAATTTGATTCCAAGGATCT
>CAZLMI010000110.1:1260-3766 GCA_964560865.1 Microcaldota archaeon | reverse complement strand
ATGAATTTTTTTCTGAAGAAAATGCCAGGGTGTATGTCCCGCTTAATCTTACAAAAAACCAGTCATCCGTAAGAAAATTATTTTTTTCATCCAAAAGCAGGCCGTACGTAAGTGTGGTTTTACCGCTTTTTGGAGGCCCTATAATCGCAATGCCATTTCCGCCAATATCTACAAACGATCCATGCACCGAATATCTGCGGTGTTCGGATGGGACATCTTCCAAGAAATCTGCAACAAGCCCCAAAGCAATACTTTTTACCCAGCCATAGTAATCGCAGTTGTTCAAAACAACTGTTTTTGATGCGGGTTCATACTGGATTTTCAGTTTTTTTCCATTGCATATTGCGAACAATCTACAATGCGGTCGTATGTGTTCCGGCATTGGTTCGAAATTGTCCTCCCACATTTCCTTGAATTCCTTATTGTCAGTGAATAATTTGACACATGTCCCGTGTATCGCAGCCTTTCTTTCATATAATTCTGAACTGTAAATCTCTTTCATCAGTTTTTCTTTTTTCTGTTCCGAAATTATCTCGACGGTATATTTGCTATTCATGGTTAGGGTAAATCCATTAAGGTTTTTATGCGTTCTGAATCAAGAATGCCGGTAACTAAACTACCTCCATTTTTTGATGCTTCGGGTGGATTACTAAGCCGGCAATCCCAGCAGTGCGGCCACAATCATGCAAACAAGCCCGGCAGTAACTAATTTCAATCCTGAAATTATTATGTTGTCTTTGGATACTGCCCCAAGATATATTCCTAAAAAAAAGAAGACGCCTATTGCAAGTATAAACGATGCATAATATGCAATCGTTATTGGAAATGCAGAAGGAAATCCGAATGGAATCAATATGATTAAACCGGCTAAAAATGGAGATAATCCATAAACAATCGATGTGATGTACTTTGCCGTATTGTACGCATTCCCTATTTCGGTATTGTCCAGTTTTCTATGCATTGCCCTTTCCAGAGAGCGGATTTCCCGCTTTCCCTCCGCACTCTCAGTCAGGAACGCACCCCACAATCCGGAAATGCCCACTGCAAAGCAGGCAGTTAATCCTATCCTTATTATCATTGCCGGATCAGTTATATTTGCACTATATGTTCCTAACAAAACTCCAAAAATAGTCAGAGCACCATCGAATGCATTCATTACGAAATAACGCCGTATGATTTCACTCATTCCGGTTATTTTATCATAATGTTTTAATTTCTCTAATTTGTTCCTGATTTTTTTAAGCATGAATTATCCCACTAATCTTTTTCCGCAGGTTATTCTGTCAAGACTCTGGAGTGATGCTCCAGCGGATTCTATGCTTTGTTTCAAGTCCTCAAAATTAAGATTGTCCCCTTCGATTGTTATCTTTGCCGTTTCTACTTTTCGTTCTACTTCCAGTATCAGTACGTCTACCCCCTCAACTCCTTCCAGTTTTGCCAGATTTTTTGCAAGTTCATTGGTTGGATAGGATATTGGTATCAATACATCCAATACCAGCCTTTTAATTCCAGTCATTTTAAATCACAATTAACTTTTAAAAAGAGAAATTTTAAATATATGCAATTAAACTAATTTTCCACCCAATTTGCAGTATACTTTAAAAAAATAAAAAAATAGAAAGAAATTCAGAATTTCAATCTTTTTCTTCCTTCCTTTATCCAGTCTTTGGCTGTTTCCTGTCCTGCCAGGCCAAATGCTATTCCGCATGCAAGTCCAATGCCCACGGCAATTCCAAATACTCCTGCTGAAACAACTACTAATAACAAATTCTCCGGCAAAGTCGTTCTAAATCCGATTTTGTCGAGTGCCATCATCAATCCCAAGTAAATGACCAGTGCCTTTACTGCTCTTCCAATCAGGACTACTGTTGGCGATTTTGTTCCAACTATGATTATCTTTTGTTTTATAAACTCTCCAATCAATGCTGCAACAACGAATATTATCACACCGCCGATTGCAGATGGCAGGTAAGATATTACCTGTGTCATGAATGCAGCCAATGTTGGCAGGGTAAGTACCTGGAATGCTGCTTGTAATGCCAATATTATTATGTAATAATACACGATGTGTGCAAGAACATTTCCAAGATCAAGATTCCATAACGCCTTGTCCAAGTCGTGTTCTTTCAGGAATTTATCAAATTTGACTACTTTGAATATTCCATTCAACAGTCTCATTGCAAGAAGGCCAATTACCCATCCAAATGCAATCAAGAGTATTGCAACCATCAAACCTGGAAGAAACGCTACTATTCCTGCAAGTAGTTTTCCCACTTCATTACCTAGCGGAGTTAATATCATACTAGCTAAATCTGCCATTAATGTCACCTGTGAGAGAGACTTGTTTATTATTTATAAATCTTTGCTTTCGTCAATCAGCGTAGTGTTATATCTCCATTCAATAGTCCAGTTCAATCACGGTTATTTCCGGGGGTGCGAATAATCTTGGTCCCGGGCAAAATCCGCACGTCGTATAAACATGGCTTCCGTTTACCATGTAATATCC
>CAZLMI010000110.1:0-1160 GCA_964560865.1 Microcaldota archaeon | reverse complement strand
TGAACCGAATTTTCGATTTTCATTGCTCAATACTGTTATTGTTCCGTTTTCCTCAAGGAATTTTTTCACATTATTTGCGAGTATCAGATTTTCTTGTCCCGGGCATTTGCTTTGCGGAACCACCATATTGTAATCATGGTTTCCCATTACTCCATAAATACCATATTTTGCCTTTAGTTTTTTTAGAGGTTCTATTGATGGCAGCTCATATTCATCTGCCATTACATAATCCCCTCCAAGGAGGATTAAGTCTGCATTTTCTTTGTTCACCAGTTCTACTACCCGTTCCACAAATCTCGAGTCATTATCCGCTCTTTGAAAATCCGAGAGAAATACTATTTTCATATTGGTACCGGTATCATTTATCTGAATGTTCTTCACAACAATATTATTCGGTTCAATAAGGATGGTATAAGTTCCGAAAACCACAAACAGGATAAAAAAAATTATTAAGACGTTGATAAAAAGGTTATATGCCTTTTTTATCAGTTTAAATATTAAAAATCCCCCAATGGCAATTACAATGATTATGAAAAATAATGGTATTAATGGTGTTAATGTTTCCAGCATGCTTTTAATTTGAACATCGGATTTTTAAAATTCTTTCCCCTAATCGAAACTTATGTCATTTTTAAAAGAGGTCTGGAAACTCACACGTTTTGAGCATGCTTTAATGTTTGCACTTTCCGTTTTAATCGCACAAATCATATCTCTTGGGCGGTTTCCGGACGTTTCCCTTCTTTTTTTCATTTCGTTGTCCGTTCCAGTTTTAAGCGAAGTCGGTTCTTTTTCGCTTAATGATTATCTGGATGTCGGAACCGACCGGCTAAATAAAAAAACAGACCGACCTTTGGTCAATGGAACAATTTTACCTGGGTTCGCATTGTGGTTGTCGATTATTTGCCTGTTACTTTCTACCGTTTTATCCGTGCTATTCGGGACATTCGTTTTCCTGCTCGTTTTTTTGGTGAATTCATTCTCGGTTCTTTATAACTGGAAACTAAAGGATTTGCCGCTTGCAGGTAATTTTTATATCGCACTTACTATGGGTGTTCCGTTTATCTACGGAAATCTTGTTGTTGCCCAACCATTAATTCCACTTATTTTTATACTGGCCATGCTTGGATTTGTTTCCGGACTTGCGCGGGAGATTATCAAAT
>CAZLMI010000109.1:2298-3839 GCA_964560865.1 Microcaldota archaeon | reverse complement strand
ATACTGTTGTAGTTCGTATGCCGGAACATACATCCTGCATCTCCAGCATTGCTTGTTCTGACCATAGAAAATGCAGCTGTTGCAGTAAGGAAGACCATCAATGCCATACTCATGCGCCGGAGCCCCACAACGAATACATGTTGGCATAGGAAAACAACCTCAAAATCCGGACTTTAGTACAAGCGGAAACACGAAATCATCATTCGTTTTGAAATTATTGGCAATAGTGTTTGCCAGGACATTGCATAAAGTTGTGGGATTCCTGACAGTATAATTCATTTTAGAGAAGGATACCCTGGAAATATTGCCACTTGTAGATTCAATAAGAACTTCCATTGAAATATTGCCCGGATCATGCTTGATGTGCCGCTCATACACGGTTTTCAGCCTTGGAATCACAGTTGTACTAATATTGTCAGAAGTAAATAGTGCTCTAGTTCCAGAATAAGAATCAAACGTGAATACCAGACGTGTGATACGTTTTGAAGGCGGAGTTAACCCGACAAACACACGTTCAGCTTCTTCAAGACGGGTTTTGATTGCAGGAAGATTTGGTTTTTTCTTTTTTAAATCTTTTTGAATTTCGATTAGACTGCTGTTGAATGCCCTTGCAGCATCGGTCCATTTAGTAGCTCCGAATTTTTTTGTTAAACCTTTGGAGAGTGCATCAAGTCTTCTGGTAGAATCCGCGATGAATTGTTTACGCGATTGTGAATAAACACGAACTGCAGATGTTAACTGCTCTTGACTTTTAGCAACACGAAGTGCAGCAACAACTTCCGGAAACATTTGAACATTCGCATCAGCCAGGTAAGACTGAGCCGCGGTTTGTACGCGCGAATCAGCAGAAACCGCAGGTGGTACCTCTACTCCTTTAGAACCTTTTTTTAGAGCATCAAGCTTAGAACTCAGTTCATTTAACATTGATTCGATAGCATCCAGACTGTCTCGTGAAATCGGTTTTTTGAAAAGAACCCGGACTTCCTTAAATTTAGAAATCAGCTCCGTGGGTTGAACAGATAAAGCATTATATTGTTTAGCCAAAGAAGAATATTTATCGGATAATAGATTATATCTCTCCCTCTGAAACTTAAAACGTGCGCGTGCAAGAGTAAAATCTGTTCGTGCACCATCTAAATCCAAAGAACGTAATTTGACTTTTGCACTTTTAAGCAAAACCAAAACATCAGAAAATCTTTTGGATTTGGATTGTACCTGTTTTTCAAAAATTCCAATCGCTTTGGTTAAATCGGTTTTTTCTTTTATGGTTTTGAGCCTGTCAAATGCATCTTCTGCTTTGGACAAATGAGTTTCGATATAATCAAAATCAGAGTATCTGGAATTTGACATGTTGGTAAGCGCATTGGAAGCTTTCACAAACGGAAGTTTTACCTGCCCCGGCCAACTGTTACCGAATAAGGCATGACACTCGTTCCAAAGCGAATTTTGGCGAGTCCGCAGGGCGTCCCGTTTTTTTTCATATCCATCATATTTTGATTTTGCCTGCTTCATTAAGCGGTCTGCAGATTGAACATTACCCG
>CAZLMI010000109.1:0-2288 GCA_964560865.1 Microcaldota archaeon | reverse complement strand
TTGTGATTTTGCCTGGTCAATTAGTTCAATAACATCCGGATATCTCTTTGCATTTGACTTTAATGCTTTGCCAATTTCATTTTGCAGATAATTAACTAATTTACTTTCAACACGTGATGGTTCGGTTTTTTTGGGAACAACCTTCAATGCCGGAAAACAGTCATCTACATCAAATTTTTTGCCGTAAGATCTGGTTTTGATTGCATCAGTCCATTTTTTATAAAGAGAGTATCGTTGAGAATCGTCCAAACGATTATAGCTATCAGTTGGAACGGTTACGTAATATAAATGCATTTTGCCTTTGGAATCGAATGCTTGAAAAGTAATTCTGGTTTTATCAGTGCCTTGTTGAACTTCGAGCCCATTCTTTGTTGCAAGAGAAGAGTATACTCTTGAAGGATTTCTGGTATTATCAAGCTGAAATGAACACGTACCCGGACCCATAATAAAAGTAAGGAAGGAAAAGTTTATATATACTAAGCCAAACAAACCCCGATAAATGAGGGACATGGCCAGAAAATAAATAGGACATAGAAAATATTGAACAGAACACTGAACGAAATATTAAACCAGAATCAGAGAATTATAAAAAGAAAAAAAAAGAAAAAAGAGAGAAAACTTCATTGGGATACCAATGCCTTAATGAAGTCATCTGCTGCTGCGGTTGTGTCTGCTGCGTTAAGCCCTGCAACAACAATCTTTGAACCCTTTACGACTTCTTTTACAACCTTTGGAGTTGTTTTGAAGTCAACACCGGATCCCTGAAGAATGCTCTTTGTTACAGTGTTTACTACATCACCACCAACTGATACCACTGCGCTTACACCAACTGCATCCTTATCGAGAACGACAAGAGGTGCGAATTTGCTGTAACCATATGGCAATGCTGCGGTAACTGCTGCCTTGTTTTCAGGCATAATTACTGCTGATGCACCAGTTTCAACTGCAGTGCATGCTGCTGAACCACCTGCTGCAGTGCATGCGCCAACTGTCTCAGATATTGAAGCAACTTTTACAGTTACTCCGCTTACTGTTACAGATGAACCCTCGTTTACAGTTTGGGTTGAAGTCGTGGTTGAGCTGGCATTTGCGCTTGAAGATGCAAGATACCATTGAGCTTTTGCAAGCTTGCTAGCCATGTAAAACACCACTGATTCATCGTCAATGCTGCTAAACAAAGATCCCCTTTCAGAGACAAATCCTTCCTCTGCAAGTGTCCATGAGTCTGCAGTAGTAACATCACCAGCGTATTGGTAAGCTACATTGTCCTTCTTGAAGATGTATGTAGAAGAGGCATTGTAGGTATCTATATTAAAGCTGGAGGTTGTACCTGCTACGTCAAGACCAAATGCAAATACATTGTTGTCATTGACTGATACACCAGTTCCTGCTTTTTCAGATATACCAAAGACGAATTCTGGTACTGTACTGGCACTATAGTTGTGTGTGTATGTATCTATCAAATCTGTACCTGAGCTTGCAAGTGCACTTGATCCAGAAGCATTTGCATCAGTCCAGTTTGAAACTGTAAACACACCACCCGTAGTCCAGGATGTTGAACCATCACCGACCTCATAGTAACTTACATTTATACCACTCGAGGAATAGTTCTTAATTGCATATCTCTTTGTACTGTCTGAGACATACATAAGAACTGAACCGGAGTTGAAGGTACCTACGTCAGCACCACAAATCACACCACTGGTTGCAACAATGAATTCATCGGATGTTGCAGTAGTGGATGGAGCACCACCATAGTATGCACTGGTCATCTGGAACGCACTTCCACCCTTACCTGATTTAACAGTTACATAAGGTGAGGTTACGTTACATGGAACACCTGCAGTTTGATTTGTTGGACCTTTGGAATCAGAAACTAATTTAGTTGAACTTCTTTCCAAAGTCACTTTAAGGCTGTTTCTGTCCTTAGAGGTATCTAAGTCCAAACCCTTGTAGGTGAGTTTCCAGGTTACTGGTGATTCTACAATCGGCACATAATCACCGCTCTGCATATCATAGTCACTACCACTTGATAGTGAAGATATATCATCAGAGTAGACACCGATTTCATTGGTTTTGGCATCTGGATCCAGATCATCATTGTCTTTTAATTCAAGCTCCTGTGAGAAAATAGCTACATCAGCCCATTTTGCTCCGAATGTATAACCTGGAGCAACCTTGTAAACATGGAAGCTGTAGGTTTTTCCTCCTGCCTGAATCTTTTTGGTAGTTGCTGGAGAAACCTTGTCGTTTGTAAGCTTGTTTCCGCTTGAATCAAGTACTGACAA
>CAZLMI010000108.1:814-3840 GCA_964560865.1 Microcaldota archaeon | reverse complement strand
TGTTTTATAACTGAAGATTCTGTAACCGTATCTGCGGCAAGAACAACAAATGTATCCCGGATTTCCTTTTCAGCTGCAAGTATGGCGGCGGCAGTCCCGTTGTCCTTCCCCTGCTCAACAAAAGTGACTTTTATGCCCGGGTCGTTTTCCTTAAAATATTTAAAAATCTGATCTTTATGCTGGCGCACCACAATGACTGCTTCGGTTATTCCGGCTTCTTTCGCTTCGAGTATGAGATGATACAACAATGCTTTTCCCGCAACAGGCAGCAAGGATTTTGGCCTTGTTTCAGTAAGCGGCTGCAACCTCAAACCGTCTCCGGCTGCCATGAATACTGCTTTCATACAAAACTATTCTCTGGAAGATAATTTAATCTTTTGTCTGTTGTGGAAACCAAATGGAAAGCTATAAATATCAGAATGCCCGATGTATTATATGGTTGAACGAGAAAAAATTGAAGAAGTGCTGAAAAGCTATAAAGATTTCAAAATTGCCACCATTTGCTCTCATTCTTCTCTCCAGATATTCCATGGTGCAAAACAGGAGGGAGTAAAGACAGTAGGGATTGTCAAAAAAGAAAAACGAAAGCTTTACGAATCATTTCCGTACGGAATGCCTGACGAATTTATTGAAGTGGATGATTACCGCGATTTGCCAGTTGAAGAGCTTGTAGAAAAAAATGCAGTAATCCTGCCCCATGGCTCATTTGTGGAGTATACCGGAGAAAAATTTGACGACCTTGAAGTTCCGATTTACGGAAACCGGGAAAGCGTAAAATGGGAAAGAAGCCGGACAAAAATGTTCGAATGGATAGAAAAGGCGGGTCTGAAAAAACCGAGGATACTGAAACCGGAACAGATAGACGGCCCGGTGCTTGTCAAATTCCCGGGAGCCAAAGGCGGATACGGATACATGATTGTAAACTCACAAAGTGAATTTGAGAAAAGAGTTGGGAACAAGGAATGCATGATTCAGGAATTTATTATCGGGGTTCGCGCCTATCCGCATTACTTTTTTTCACCGTTTTCGAAAATAGGCTATGAAACAAAACAAGGAAGGATAGAACTGCTTGGCGTGGATAAACGGGTGGAAAGCAGTGCTGATGAGATTGCACGGGCAGTTTCAGCAGGGTTGAAACCACCGCTTTCATTTACCGTTGTGGGCAATGAACCAATGGTATTGCGTGAATCCCTGCTTTCCGAATATATGGAAATGGGCAGAAAAATAAGCGAGGCATCATTTGATCTGTTCGGCGGTCTGACAGGACCATACTGCATTGAAACGATAATCAATGACGAACTGGAAATATATGCATTTGAAGTAAGCGCAAGGATTGTTGCAGGCACAAACGCCTATCCTGAAGGCTCGCCATATTCATTATATTACTACAAGGAACCCATGAGCATGGGAAGACGAATTGCAAGGGAACTGAAATACGCATTCAAAAAGAAAAAGATGAATGAGATTGTTTACTGATGATTTTTATGATCAGTAACATTGATTTTGGATTCTGGCTTTTTGCGAGTATGCTTGGTGCAATCGGGTTATCGTTCTTAATCTCAATTACGGGATTTGTTTTGGTATTAATTGACGGCTGGGATAAAAGGAAAAAACTTTCAAACTGGAGAAAGCTGCTCGTCAGTACAGGAATTATCAACGCCTCACAACCAACAATAGTGATTGCATTGATGCTCGGGGGAACTTTTTTTGGATATGGTGGTTTGGATCAGTTCCTAAGAACCAATAGTGAATGGATAATTCCGATGTTTATGGTTTTGCCTGCTGCGATATTCTGGCTTGGGATGCCCATATTGAATGCGATCGTATTTTTTAGTTTAGAGAAAAAAGAGAAACACGCAGTAGGATGGCTGGCAACTGTTTCCTATGCAGGTGTTTTTGCACTTCTGATTGTTGCAGTGGTTCTTTTCCTCTTAATTCCGGAAGAAGTTTTAGAGCTGTTGAGTAAACTGGATTAGTGTTTTTTTAGATTATAAATTGAATATCTGAATTTTTTTGTTTTCTCAATTTCATCCGTAACTTCTTTCAAAATTCTCTTTTTTATTGCCGGATAGTTTTCTTTTCCGATTTCCACATTTGCAATGGCATACTGCTTGCCGCGTGCATTGAAACAGAATATGCAGTCAGTGCAAATGATATTAAAAGATAATAGAACAAAGAAACATAATGGAAGAAAAAAAGATTCCAAGGCACATTGCAATTATTCCGGATGGAAACCGGAGATGGTCTGACCAGAAAGGAATCAGCAGAAAAGAAGGTTACAAAATTGGAATAGAACATATTGGTGACGTGCTGAAATGGTCACGCGATGCAGGAGTTGAAATCGTTACCATGTGGGGCTTCAGCACGGAGAATTTCAAACGGGATGAAGAAGAAATAACCGGGCTGTTCGAGCTTTTCAAGAAAAACCTGCTTGAAGGATTATCAACAAAGGATGAAGAAGGAAAGAAAATCAGGGTCAAATTCCTTGGAAGAATACAGTTGTTCCCTGAAGAGATACAATATTTATTCAAAAAAATTGAAGACAAAACAAAAAACAACGGGCCTTACCAGCTAAACCTTTTGCTTTCCTATGGAGGAAGAAACGAAATTGTTGATGCGGTAAATTCAATTATTAAAGAAGGAACAAAAGAAGTGACTGAAGAAACCATCAGCAGACATTTGTACACAAAAGATATTCCTGATCCGGATTTGGTAATCCGAACATCCGGTGAACAACGTCTTTCTGGTTTGCTTCCATGGCAAACAACCTATTCGGAATTCTATTTTTCGGAAAAATTATGGCCGGATTTCTCAAGAGATGATTTCGATGCTGCTCTGGAAACCTATGCAAAAAGAAAGAGAAAATTCGGAAAATAGATGATGACCATGAAAAAAACAATTATCATCACTGGCAGTTCTTCCGGAATTGGCTATGAAACTGCAAAATATTTCGCAGAAAAAGGATGGAATGTCATTGCAACAATGAGACATCCTGAAAAAAGAGAGAATAGATTTCAGGGCAAAAA
>CAZLMI010000108.1:0-804 GCA_964560865.1 Microcaldota archaeon | reverse complement strand
AAAAATAATATTGAAATGTGCCATCTTGACGTACTTGACCAGAAATCGATTAATGATTGTATAGAATATGTCGTAAAAAAATACGGAAGCGTAGATGTTTTCCTGAACAATGCAGGCTATGCCGTGGTTGGGCCATTTGAAGACCTGAGCAAAGAGCAGATAGAACAGCAGTTTGATACCAATCTTTTTGGGATATTTGAAACAACACGCGGGATAATTCCCATATTCAGAAAACAGAAAAAAGGACTGATAATCAATTTGTCTTCAATGGGTGGCAGGATAGGCTTCCCGGCTTACAGCATTTATAACAGCACCAAATGGGCATTGGAAGGATTTTCAGAATCGCTCAGATATGAACTTGAGCCATTTGGAATACGGATAAAACTTGTTGAGCCGGGGGTTGTAAAAACCGATTTCTATGGACGGTCAATGGTTAAAGCAGAAAGCTCGGAAGATTACCGGAAATTCACAGAGCGGGTAATGAAAAACATGGAAAAGGCTTCTGTTGAAATGCTACCAATCGAAGTGGCAAAAGTGATTTATCAGGCAGCAACAGACGGCAGCAATAAGCTGCGTTATCCTGTGGGCAGTGATGCAAAAATGCTTACAACGATGAGAAAAATTCTTCCGTCCTCAACTTTTGAATATTTTTTCAGATCGAGACTGGTTAAATAAAATTTTTTAGTACATTAATGAGTTTCCGCTGCGTACACTGAATTTTCAAAATGTACGATTGAAAATATGACAATAAGCTTGTTGCACAACTAACTAATTGAGAACGATATTTCTAACCAACCTTTCAAC
>CAZLMI010000107.1:1279-3883 GCA_964560865.1 Microcaldota archaeon | reverse complement strand
CTTTAAGTTTAAATCTTGCGATCGTACTCCCCAGGCGGCTGACTTAACACTTTCGCTGCATTCCATCGCCATACATCGGCGTTGTCATGCATCTACGCTACAGCACTGCCCATGATTACTCATGGGCAACACCACAGTCAGCATCATTTACAGCTGGGACTACCGGGGTATCTAATCCCGTTCGCTCCCCTAGCTTTCGTCCCTCACCGTCGGACATGTTTTGGTTCGGCGCCTTCGCCACTGGTAGTCCTTCCAGGATCAACGGATTGTAAAAAATCTTCAGAACTCGAAACTCGAAACTGAAAACTGTTTTACCCCTACCCTGGAAGTACTCCGAACCTCCCCCATTCCCAAGATATAGAAGTATCCACTGCGCGCGTTAAGGTTGAGCCCCAACATTTCACAGAAGACTTTCCAATCCGGCTACGGACGCTCTAGGCCCAATATTCGTGGATACCACTCGAGGCGCTGGTGTTACCGCGGCGGCTGCCACCAGTCATAGGCCACTCCCCACGACTGTAAAGCCACTTGAATAATTGTGGACAGTGTTTGCCCACACCCTTATTCTCGGAGCTATTTACACTCCGCAAAAGACGAGAACTAAGTTCTCGCCACTCAGACTCCCCCTATCACGCTTTCGCGCATTGTAGAGGTTTCGCGCCTGCTGCACCCCGTAGGGCTAGGGTCCTTGTCTCAGTACCCTTCTGGGGGCCACCACTCCCATGGCCCCTAAGGATTATCGGCTTGGTGAGCCATTACCTCACCAACTACCATAATCCTCCGCAGTCTCATCCTAAGGCGGACTGGCTCCAATTCACCAGCCGTTTAAACGTTCAAGCATTCCAGCATAAAACGCTTATATGGTATTAGCCTCAATTTCTCGAGGTTATCCCCTTCCTTAGGGCAGATTGACCACGTGTTACTCAGCCGTTTGCCGCCAACTCAAGTGAGTCAGCTGACTTGCATGGCTTAATCGAAGTCTGATAGCAGTATCCTCCAGCAGGATCAACTGGAATTAACCAATTGTCCATACTATTTTACACACGAACTTAAAGCACTAATTACTAAATTTAATTAGGAATTGTATCGGTTTTGCACTTATCTCCTTTACTCTTGAAGCGTGAGTCAAATCTATAAGCAATAGATTTCCATTTACAATAATTTGTCTGAAAGACAAAAACGCTTATCAAAAAGCGGTAAGCAATATGTATGAAGATTCAGATTTATAAAGCTTTTGGTCGAATTTTTCAAAAAAACAATTTTACGAGAAGAAATGAATGAAAAATCACAAAAGGCATTATAATGGATATTAAAACTAAAGTATATAAATCATATATAGAGTAGAATATTGTAGAGTATTAACATATAAATTATAAAATAAAAAATTAAATTCTGGCAGTATGCATCAAAAGGCCTTGAATGGATAAACCTTTATAAAGCCTCTTCAGTAATATTATGCCTACCAAATTCTCACACCAATGAGAATTAAGAAATTCGAGGTGAAAATATATGCCAAAATACGTAGATTATGAAATGCCAGCAGAATTAGTGCCACAGATAGTGGAAATGATTTCAGTAGCAAGGGAAGGTGGAAAATTAAAGAAAGGTGTCAATGAAACCACAAAGGCAATAGAAAGAAAGACTGCCCTGTTTGTTGTTCTTGCACAGGATGTTACTCCAGAAGAGATTGTAACCCACATTCCAATGATTTGCAAGGAAAAGGGAATCCCGTATGGATTTGTAACAACAAAAAAAGAGCTCGGAGATGCGATAGGCATCAAAGTGGGAGTCTCGGCAGTTGCAGTTGAAAATGCAGGTGCAGCTACAGAAAAACTTCAGGACATCATTAAAAAACTTCCAAAACCAAAAGAAGAGAAGAAAAAATAAACCGGTGAAGTTTCATGGCTAAGAAAAAGGATAAACCCAAAGAGGAGGCAAAAACAAACACCTCAGAGGAAAAAGGACAACAGCAAAGAACTTCCGGACCAGTAAGGGAAGGAGTTCCTGCTGAAGTAGTTGAAATAAGGACAAAGACCGGAGTTTACGGAGAGATATACCAGACGTTGTGCAAGGTTTTGGAAGGCCCGGACGCAGGAAGAGTCATTCTGAGAAATATAAAGGGTCCTGTCCGCAAAGGAATGATTGTAGTGCTTCTTGAAACAGACAGAGAAGCTAAAGAGATAAAGGCCAGGTGAAGATATGACCGAATGTTCATTTTGTCAAAACACCATTACCAAGGGTACGGGGGTAATGTATGTTAAAAAAGACGGAACAGTGTACTATTTTTGTTCAAGTAAATGCAAGAAAAACACGCTTAAGCTAAAGCGCGAAGGAAGAAGGCAAAAATGGACTACTGGCTCTAAAGAATTTAGAGGCGGAAAGGCAAAACGCGCAAAGAAAGGCAAGAAAAAGTGATCTTAATGGAAAAAACGCTTGTCTTAATCAAACCTGACGGAATTCAAAGAAGTTTTGTAGGAAGAATCATAAGCAGGTTTGAAGAAAAGGGTTTGCGAATAGCAGGAATGAAGATGATAGAAATGGGTGGTGCTCTTGCAAAAGAGCATTATTCACATCTTGTAAGCAAGCCATTTTATCCAGACCTTG
>CAZLMI010000107.1:0-1269 GCA_964560865.1 Microcaldota archaeon | reverse complement strand
AACATCCGATAATTGCAATGGCAATTGAAGGCAAGGATGCTGTCGAAGTGGTAAGATTGATAGTCGGACCGACAAATGCTTCAAAGGCACCTGCAGGAACCATCCGTGGAGATTTCTCAAACAGCACATCGAGAAATACAATCCATGCTTCGGATTCGAAGGAAACCGCTGAAAAAGAAGTGGCAAGATTCTTTAGGAAAGAGGAATTGTTCGACTACAAACTCCGAACCGAATATTATCTGAAAGCTTCGGATGAGTAAAGTTGTCTTAAATTTTAATTTTTTTATTTTTATAATTTCTAATTGCGAATAAACAGGCTTTTAAATATTGGATTCTAATTTTTAGTATGATTTTTATTTATCTTTCATTTGTTCTTGGTTTTGTAGCATTTCTATACCGGGAGCATACAAACAAAAAACCCCAAATAGAACTTACCTTTGAGTTACCCTCTAAAAAACCACCGGCAATCGTAGGGATGATGGTTAATCCATATAACAGGGTTACGACAAAGGAATTAATAGCAACCCTGGTGGACCTGGCTTACCGGAAAAAGATAGAAATGAAAACGCATGGAGCCAAAAAGGATATGCTCAGGATAAGATTACTGAATAATGCCAATCTGGAATATTTTGAAAAATATCTTTTGGAACAGGTGCTTGAACTAAAAACAAATGAAGATGGACTGATACTTGAAGAAAAATTAAAAACGATTCATGGGGATAAAAACAAAAAAGCAATGGGGGTATTCCTGAATAAACTGGAGAACTGGAAGAACACGGTAATCGAACACGGAGAAAAAACATTACAGCCGGGTTTTCACGAATTTTCATGGCAACCGATTGCATACGGTATCGGAATATCCATCTTAATATATCTGCCATTGCGATTTTTATTTGCATACTCATTTACGGCATTTTTACTTGACATGTTTATCGGAGTGGTTTTACAGACAGGTTTGATATGGTTATACACCATGGCATTCAAAGGATTAAATCCAGAAGCACAGAACGAAAAGGAAAAATGGCTGGCATTGAAAAAAACACTGGACGATTATACTTCAATAAAAACCAAACGTCCGGAAGAGCATATCATATGGGATAGAATTTTGCCTTATGCAGTTGCCCTTGGTGTTTCCCATGAAATTTACAGAATTTCTGAAGAAACAATGAAATTCGAGCTTTTACAGGAATATAAAAAAGTAGAAAAATTGCTGGACCCTATTGATTTGGGAAAAATATTTATTGAATTAATTGTAAAGGATTAACATTA
>CAZLMI010000106.1:0-3954 GCA_964560865.1 Microcaldota archaeon | reverse complement strand
AAAAGTTTTTGTTGGCGAGATTACAGTATTCGGCTTTTCCATCAATGCCGATAAACTTCCGTCCAAGTTCAATGGCACATACTCCGGTTGTTCCGCTTCCGCAAAAAGGGTCGAGAATAATTCCTCCTTTCGAACAACCTGCCAAAATCGGTTTAGTGATTAAGTCTGTGTTGAATGTGGCATAGTGTTTTTTTGAACCGGGTTTGGTAGAAATTTCCCAAAAATCAGATACATCGCCTGGATTTTTTCCTTTGGGATTCAGTGAGATTTTTTTCAATGTTCCACCGTTCTTTTCTCCTTTTCCCAATGAACCCTTTTTGTTTTTCGGGTCGCCTCCAAATGCTGTCATGCGGTATTTCACTCTTTCAAAGGATGCTTCCTTATGGGCTTCACGAACCGCATCCAAGTCAAAATAGTAATCCTGTTGCTTTGTTAGCAGAAAAATATATTCATGTTTTTTTGAAAAGCGGTCGGTTACACTTTCCGGCACTCCGTTGGGTTTAGCCCAAATGATGTCATTTCTTACAATCCAGCCTCTATCAATGCAGCCGATGGCAAAGCGATGCGGAATCAACACCTGACATTTCTTTTTCAGACCGTTGGCTTTGTTGTTATTGGCTCTTGCCGGAGCAATCCTACCTGCTTTTACAGCACGGATGCTTTGCGATGGTTTATCGGGATCTTTACCGCTGTCGTTTCCACTTCCGAAATAAGTATCTCCAAGATTCACCCAAACCGTCCCCTGTGGTTTGAGAACCCTGTAAATCTCATCCATAAATTGCCATAGATGTTGCAGATATTGATGGAAAGTCGGCTCTAATCCCCATTGCCCTTTCCATCCATAGTCCCGCAATTGCCAATAGGGAGGAGAGGTTATCACACAATCAATGCTGGCAGCCGGAAAACTTTTTAGTATTTCCATGACATCACCACAGATGGCAGAATTGATATATGCAGATAGATTTTTCATGTTGTTAAAAGGATAAAAGAAAGCAGGGACAAGCCCTGCAATCAATTTAGATGTAATTTAATTTTGTACGTTCGTTCCAGATATTATCAAAATGCATGTCGCCATCTGCCCATTTGTAGCTTACAAGCCCTTTCTGATTGCTTATTTTCAGGATTGCCCATACTGCTTCGGATTGATTTGCTCCCGGATTCGAAAAACCTTTGTACACCGTATTGGCTGTAGTATTATCCTCGACAATCGGTTGATACATGGTTTTATTATTGATTGTATTTACCCGATTGTTAAGCTCTTCAATCGCTTTCTGCATATTGGCAAGGCGTTCCAATTCCAAACGCTGATTTTCTTCTGTTGCAAATCCCTGCATTCCTCCTGAATTTAACATGGAATTAAGTGCATCTCTCAATTCTTCAACAGATTCAGAAGCAGGAACAGTAACTTCGGCATGTGCAAAAAACAGATTATTTAATTGACCTTCTCCTGTGTCTAACTTGATGATGCTGCCATCTATGACTGAAAGTTCAAGAATTCTTTGCTTGGCGATGTAACTTACTGCTCCGTCACATACTATTTTCAGGCTGTTGCCTTCGTTATATATTTCGATATTCATTTTTTTAATTGTTAATTGTAAATGGTTAATGATTTCCTTTCAACTTTAAGTACTCGAAGTACTTTAGGCACTTAAGTGCACTTCCTAATGTAAAAGAATGGTGGTAGTTAAAATTCCTCCGGCAAGGGCAAGACCTCCGGCAAGCCAACGATTTAATGCTGATTTACGTTTGAGTTTCTTTTCGGAAAGATTCAGATTATCGGTTAAAACATCCTGTTGTGCAAGTGAAATATCCAAATGCTGCTTTAATAGGCTATAACTGTTTTTACATACATCCAGCGATGAATCTTGCATCTGTGTTAATTCCGATAATTCGTCAACGGTTTTATCGCAGAGGCTATCACGAATGACGGACTCTGTTATCAGCACCGAGACTTTTTTCTGAAGTGAATCACAGAGTTCAATTTTTTGTGTGGTATCTGCCGAAAAGCTAAACTGCTGCGATAATAATTCAACGTTTTGTTGTAGTTTGAACACTTTCTTTTTTGAAACTATCAAGCTTTGCTTATCGGACTTGATGACTGATTTTAAGCTGTCGTTTTCCGTTTCGAGCCTAGAAAGTTCGGATTGGAACTGCATATCCACCGAATCACTGATGGCATGGACATTTATTTCCGTTGGAAACTTTTCCGGTGTTAATACCTTGACCGGATTCACTTCAAACTTTGCATAAATGTAAAGGGCGACAAAAGCTGCACATAGCAGCACTATTAAAAAATTGTTTTTCATTGTTTTTTTTGATTTTCACGATTAATAAAAAAGTTTGTACCTCGTTCAATGGAATAACCGAAGCAGCCAGCACCCACAAGGCTCACGAATGAATAAAACATAAATTCGGGAACAGGGATGCCGAAAAATTGCTCGGCAATCCAACTGACAATGGTTATCAGAACAAAAATCAGTGTAACCAGCTCTCGCAGATTATAACTGCCATTCTTGTCCTTTAGCAATTGTTCAAAGAAGGTTTTTCCTTTCATTGTCTTACCAGATGTAATTTAATATTCTGCGGAAGAAGCCCGGCTTGCGTTCCATTGTTACCATGATAAAGAAACAGGGTTCAGTTTTGCGTTCGATATAGCTTTTCTGTTTGCACGATGCTGAACAATACTGTCTGTTTTTTCTGCGTGTTACAAAGCTTTTACCGCATTGAACACATGTTTTTTCGATTTTTTGTGATAATACTTTTTTCATTTTACTTAATTTTTAATTGTTTGTAACTTGGAAGTTGGATGTTAGAAGTTGGAAATTGGATATTTTTCTTCTGTATTCTTTCTTCTAATTTCTAACCTCTAACTTCTAACTTCCTTTCCTGAAATACTCCCAAAGTCCCCATCCCAATGCAAGGGCAGTCGTTCCTGCAAGCAAGAGTCTTTTGGCTGTTTCCCTGCGGATAGCTCTGAAGTCAATGAGCGTATAAGTGAACTTGTTTCCGTAAAGCTGCCTGTGCCTTTCGCATAAATCCATAAAGTCATCAAAGTCTCCTGCATCGGCAAAAACCTGACATCCGGCAGAGTATTTGTCCACCGTAACCGTCGTTCCAGTTTTACTTGCCCTGTGGATGTTGATTCCAAGCATTCCTGTAATTCTGATTCCATTAATAAAGTCAAGTACTGCATCTCGGTCGTAGTCTCGAATAACAGTAACAGGTTTGCATTGAACCAATGCCTTGTATTTGCCTTTGTGAAGACCGATTTGGTACGCATCCACATACTGTCCCTGTGCCAGCACCGCTGTACCCTGCGGTTGCATTGGGTTTTTCAGCCAGAATGTACCCGGATCGGTAGTCGCTTTATACACATGATAGTTCCATAAAAGTCCATCCGTTTTGTAAAACACATGAATCTGGTCGTCGAACCGGTTCGCTACAGTAGAAGCCGAACGCAGACCCACGATGTTTAACTCGTACGGACGGCTGTACAAAACAAAGCCCTTTGAATGCAATATGGATTTGATACGAGAAAGCATCAGGCAGCCATTGGAAAGTTAGGTTCATAATCTTGAAGCCATGCTGCTACATCAAATGACGGACAGGCTTTTTTTACTTTTGGCAAATCACGATGCCCAACGATTTTTGCATGGGGATATTTCTCGGACAGTTCCACCAACAAGTCAAACATGGCGTGTTTTTGCAATTGAGTCCTGTTGTCGGTGGGAGTGCCGGATTTATTTATTCCTCCGATATATGCAATATGAATGGCTATTTTATTATAGCTGGAAGCTCCATTCGCAATCTTATCTTCTTCCTGCAATTTCACAACTTCTCCGTCTCGAAGGATAATGTAATGATAGCCGGGGTTCTTCCATTTTAATTGCTCTTTCCAGTAGCGTTTGATATCTTCTACTGTTGCATCCGGTGTGGATGCGGTGCAATGCACCA